>NZ_CP074349.1:5857500-5984143 GCF_018343775.1 Pseudomonas cichorii | reverse complement strand
GCACTGCTGCCAAAGTTCCACTGACACGGATATCCCCTAAGTCGAAAGCCGGTGAGGCAAAAACATCCGCCATTGTAACGATCAGACGCCGACTTATCCACATGTAGGTTGCTCACAAACAAGGAGAAACCCGGCTTTTATTCGTTGAAAAGGCGACAGACGGTAGCGGGATAAGCCCTGTGGATAAACCGGCTTCAGCTCATTGCATAAGTCACGGTGAAACTCTGTGGATAACCAGCCTGTGGATAACAAGGCATTCCATACACAGCTTTTCCGAGGTCACCGCACAGGCAGGACACCGTTTCTCGACAGTCTTTTGATCTTCTGTACACATTGATTTTAGAGGCTTTGGAGTAGTTATCCACAGATAGCGTCGCCCCTAGTCTTTATAAGCTCTACAGAAAAGCTTTAAATATTCCTTCTTTTTATTTCTATAACTGATTTCTCTCAGGCAACCCTCGAACCGGGTGAGGAATACGTAATGAGCTGTAAGGAAGTAGATAAAGGAAAAGCTGGTTGGAAATTGACCTGCACGCTTGCTTTCTCTAGAATCCCCGGTCTCTTAAAACGGGGGCCATTCCGGCCCGTAGTGGACGAACCAGGTAACACGCCATGAAACGTACTTTCCAACCCAGCACAATCAAGCGCGCCCGCACCCACGGTTTCCGTGCCCGTATGGCCACCAAGAACGGCCGTGCAGTCCTGTCGCGTCGTCGCGCCAAAGGCCGTAAGCGTCTGGCAGTTTGATAAATCGGCACTGGTGGTGAGTCGAGACTTCAGTCGGGAAAAGCGTTTGCTGACTCCCCGGCATTTCAAGGCAGTCTTTGACTCCCCTACCGGCAAGGTTCCGGGGAAAAATCTCCTGCTCCTTGCTCGCAACAACGACCTTGATCATCCCCGTCTAGGGCTGGTAATAGGTAAAAAGAGCGTAAAACTCTCCGTTGAGCGAAACCGCTTGAAACGCCTCATGCGCGAATCATTTCGCCAACACCAGGATAATCTGGTCGGTTGGGATATCGTGATCGTCGCGCGTAAGGGTCTGGGTGACATAGAAAACCCGGAATTGATTCAGCATTTCGGCAAGCTCTGGAAACGTCTGGCGCGTAGCCGACCCACTCCAGAAGCAAAACCCGAAACTGCAGGGGTAGACAGTCCAGATGCGTAAACTGGCACTCGTTCCGATCCAGTTTTACCGCTATGCCATTAGCCCGCTGATGGCCAGTCACTGTCGTTTCTACCCCAGTTGCTCCTGCTATGCGTATGAAGCCATCGATAATCATGGCCTTTTACGCGGCGGCTGGCTGACACTTCGTCGTTTGGGCCGCTGTCATCCGTGGAATCCCGGTGGTTATGACCCGGTTCCACCTGTCCCCACCTCCCGTTCTTCTTCGATGGCCGAGTAATCATGGATATTAAACGCACGATCCTGATCGTCGCCCTGGCAATCGTGACCTACGTCGGGGTTCTGAAATGGAACCAAGACTACGGCCAGGCTGCCATGCCGACCCAGAATGTTGCAGCCAGCACAACCGCACCGGCTATACCGGATACGGCTGCTGGTACTAATGGTTCTGCAAATGCCGATGTTCCAAGTGCTACAGCGACCAATGTCGCAGCGCCTCTGGAAACGCCAGTCGCACCGAGCAAGGACCTGATTCAGGTCAAGACCGACGTGCTCGATCTGGCGATCGATCCGGTAGGTGGTGACGTGGTTCAACTTCGTCTTCCCCTGTATCCACGTCGTCAGGACCGCCCGGATGTTCCATTCCAGCTGTTCGACAATGGTGGCGAGCGTACTTTTCTGGCACAAAGTGGCCTGACCGGTACCAACGGACCTGATGCACGTGCTGCCGGTCGTCCGGTTTATTCGTCTCCACAGAAGACTTATCAACTGAACGATGGCCAGAACGATCTGGTCGTCGAGCTGAAATTCGCTGATAACGGCGTCAATTACATCAAGCGTTTCACCTTCAAACGTGGCCTGTACGATGTTGTTGTCACCTACGTTGTGGATAACCAGAGTGCTCAGCCATGGGCGGGCAATCTGTTTGCACAACTGAAGCGTGATGCCAGTTCCGATCCGTCTTCGACCACTGCCACTGGCACTGCCACCTACCTGGGTGCTGCCTTGTGGACAGCTGCAGAGCCGTACAAAAAAGTGTCGATGAAAGATATCGACAAGGCTCCGCTGAAAGAAACAGTCCAGGGTGGCTGGGTTGCATGGCTCCAGCATTACTTCGTGACGGCCTGGATTCCAAGCCATGGCGACAGCAACGCTGTTCAGACACGTAAAGACAGCCAGGGCAACTACATCATCGGCTTCACTGGCCCGACCCTGTCGGTTGCTGCCGGTGGCAAAGGTGAAACCAGCGCTACGTTGTATGCAGGTCCGAAAAGCCAGGCGGTACTCAAAGAGTTATCCCCAGGCCTGGAACTGACTGTCGATTACGGCATCCTGTGGTTCATTGCCCAGCCGATCTTCTGGCTGCTGCAACATATCCACGCCATTGTGGGTAACTGGGGCTGGTCGATCATCTTCCTGACCATGCTGATCAAAGGCCTGTTCTTCCCTCTGTCGGCTGCCAGCTACAAATCCATGGCGCGCATGCGTGCCGTAGGTCCGAAGCTGACCGCGCTGAAAGAACAGTTTGGCGATGATCGTCAGAAGATGTCCCAGGCAATGATGGAGCTGTACAAGAAAGAAAAGATCAACCCGCTGGGTGGATGCTTGCCAATTCTTGTCCAGATGCCGGTTTTCCTTGCGCTGTACTGGGTACTCCTGGAAAGCGTGGAAATGCGTCAGGCTCCATGGATGCTGTGGATAACCGACCTGTCGATCAAAGACCCGTTCTTTATCCTGCCGATCATCATGGGCGCGACCATGTTCATCCAGCAGCGTCTGAACCCGACTCCGCCGGATCCGATGCAGGCCAAGGTCATGAAAATGATGCCAATCATCTTCACGTTCTTCTTCCTGTGGTTCCCTGCCGGTCTGGTTCTGTACTGGGTTGTGAACAACACCCTGTCGATTGCACAGCAGGCCTACATCACTCGCAAGATCGAAGCGGCTACCAACAAAGCTGCTGCCTGATCTAACCTGTGAACACGTTTTACAAAGCGCCCCCTCGTGGGGCGTTTTGCTATCTGTCAGTTGCCCAGGAGCCGGACCATGAACGTCCCTCGTGAAACCATCGCCGCCATCGCCACCGCTCAAGGTCGCGGTGGTGTTGGCATCGTGCGTATATCCGGGCCTTTGGCGAGCAAGTCTGCCCAGGCAATCATTGGACGCACGCCAAAACCACGATTTGCCCATTACGGTCCTTTCGAGGATGAAACAGGGCAGGTCATCGACGAAGGAATCGCGCTTTATTTTCCAGGGCCCAATTCCTTTACCGGTGAAGATGTCCTGGAGCTTCAGGGCCACGGCGGTCCCATTGTTCTGGATATGTTGCTGCAGCGCTGCCTGCAGCTGGGCAGTCGTCTGGCGCGGCCGGGAGAATTCAGCGAGCGTGCTTTCCTTAACGACAAGCTGGATCTGGCCCAGGCCGAAGCCATTGCGGACCTGATCGAAGCCAGTTCTGCACAGGCTGCACGTAATGCGCTGCGCTCCTTGCAGGGTGTTTTTTCCCATCGTGTGGATAACTTGACCGAAAAGCTGATCAGCCTGCGGATCTATGTGGAGGCGGCCATCGACTTTCCCGAGGAAGAAATCGACTTCCTTGCCGATGGCCACGTGCTGAGCATGCTCGATGACGTGCGTGACGAGTTATCCACAGTGCTGCGCGAAGCAGGGCAGGGTGCATTGCTGCGTGACGGCATGACCGTGGTGATTGCCGGCCGCCCCAATGCCGGTAAATCCAGCCTGCTCAACGCCTTGGCAGGTCGAGAGGCCGCGATCGTCACCGAGATTGCCGGCACCACACGGGATGTGCTGCGCGAACATATCCACATAGACGGCATGCCGCTGCATGTCGTGGATACAGCAGGCCTGCGCGATACCGACGATCAGGTAGAGATCATCGGTGTACAACGTGCTCTCAAGGCCATTGGCGAGGCAGACCGCATCTTGCTGGTCGTCGACGCGACTGCGCCGGAGGCATCCGATCCTTTCGCCCTGTGGCCTGAATTCCTGGAACAACGTCCTGATCCAGCCAAGGTTACGCTGATCCGTAACAAAGCCGATCTCAGCGGCGACCTGATTGACCTGGAAACCAGTGCCGATGGCCATGTCACGATCAGCCTGAGCGCCAAGGCCGGTGGAGAAGGCCTGGAACTGCTGCGTGAACACCTCAAAGCCTGCATGGGTTATGAACAGACCTCTGAAAGCAGCTTCAGCGCACGTCGACGCCATCTTGAAGCGCTGCGCCATGCCAGTGACTTCCTGGAACATGGCCGCGCACAACTGACACTGGCGGGCGCAGGCGAGCTATTGGCCGAAGACCTGCGTCAAGCTCAGCAGGCGCTGGGTGAAATTACCGGAGCCTTCAGCTCGGACGATCTGCTTGGCAGGATCTTCTCAAGCTTCTGCATCGGTAAATAATTCCGCACACACGGCTCGAACAGCCCGGTGCAATGCCGGGCTTGCATCTCAGACCTCACAACAAAGCCCTCGATCAGCCTCTCTTACCCACAAAGGGAAGCCTTGCTGTGCCTCCCTCGCTACCGCCAGTCGCTCAGACAACACAATCCTGTGTGCCCTCAGCCTGTGAATTGTCCCTTCCGGAAGCAATTTATCTGAATTAAGCCCTGTGAATAACTGCTTCTGAGCTCAGTTGATAACTGGGGTCGAAAGCTGAAGATAAACCCGTCTGTGGACAAGTGGTCATTTAATCCACAGGCTCAAGACGGTTATCCAAAGGCCTCAATGGCACATGAACACAGACTTTTGAATCGCTGTACATATTGATTTATATAGCCTGTAGAACCTTATCCACAGAAAGGTTGCTCAGTAAGAATAAACATAAAAACAAGGTTTTATAAGATTTCTTTCCTTTTTAATTTCTTTATTCGCCAGTTTTCCACAGCTGGTTAAATTTTGTGCAACGGGTTTCTTTCAGGTGGGTGTATTCCCTATACTTGTCAGCTATCCCAATTTCCCATCGACAACAGGCACGAGGTGCGTGGTGGATTTCCCTTCCCGTTTTGAAGTGATCGTCATCGGTGGCGGTCATGCCGGTACCGAGGCCGCACTTGCGTCGGCACGCATGGGTGTCAAAACCCTATTGCTGACGCACAACGTGGAAACGCTCGGTCAGATGAGCTGTAACCCTGCTATTGGCGGTATTGGCAAAAGTCATCTGGTCAAGGAAATCGACGCCCTTGGCGGTGCGATGGCAATGGCTACCGATAAAGGCGGCATCCAGTTCCGTGTATTGAACAGCCGCAAAGGGCCAGCAGTACGAGCGACACGTGCCCAGGCAGACCGTGTTCTGTACAAGGCAGCCATTCGCGAAATTCTCGAAAACCAGCCGAACCTGTGGATATTTCAACAATCCTGTGACGACCTGATCGTCGAACAGGACCAGGTTCGCGGTGTCGTCACGCAAATGGGCTTGCGTTTCATGGCCGACTCCGTGGTTTTGACCACAGGTACCTTCCTGGGCGGACTTATCCACATCGG
This sequence comes from Pseudomonas cichorii, assembly GCF_018343775.1. Taxonomy (NCBI): domain Bacteria; kingdom Pseudomonadati; phylum Pseudomonadota; class Gammaproteobacteria; order Pseudomonadales; family Pseudomonadaceae; genus Pseudomonas; species Pseudomonas cichorii. The sequence goes on along the minus strand of NZ_CP074349.1, from coordinate 5,978,523 downwards.
TATGCAGAACTATTCCGGTGGTCGCGCTGGAGATCCGCCTTCGATTGCCCTGGCAAAACGGTTACGTGAACTGCCGCTGCGCGTCGGTCGACTGAAAACCGGAACACCGCCACGCATCGATGGCCGTTCTGTGGATTTCTCAGTGATGACAGAACAACCGGGCGATACGCCTATCCCGGTCATGTCGTTCCTGGGTTCAAAGGAGCAGCATCCAGAGCAAGTCAGTTGCTGGATTACGCATACCAACGCCCGGACCCACGAAATCATTGCCTCCAACCTTGATCGTTCACCGATGTATTCCGGTGTCATCGAAGGTATCGGCCCGCGCTACTGTCCTTCGATCGAAGACAAGATCCACCGTTTTGCCGACAAGGAAAGCCACCAGGTCTTCATCGAGCCTGAAGGTCTGACTACCCACGAGCTTTATCCGAACGGTATTTCGACTTCGCTGCCATTCGACGTGCAACTGCAGATCGTTCGCTCGATTCGTGGCATGGAGAACGCGCACATCGTTCGCCCTGGCTACGCCATCGAATACGATTACTTCGATCCTCGCGACCTGAAGTACAGCCTGGAAACCAAAGTCATCGGCGGTCTGTTTTTCGCAGGCCAGATCAACGGCACCACCGGCTACGAAGAGGCCGGTGCACAAGGTCTGCTGGCCGGAACCAACGCTGCGCTTCGTGCACAGGGCAAGGAAAGCTGGTGCCCACGCCGTGATGAAGCGTACATCGGCGTGCTGGTTGACGACCTGATTACCCTCGGCACACAAGAGCCGTACCGGATGTTCACATCCCGTGCCGAATACCGTCTGATCCTGCGTGAAGACAACGCCGATTTGCGTCTGACGGAAAAAGGTCGCGAACTGGGTCTGATCGACGATGCCCGCTGGGCGGCGTTCTGCACCAAGCGTGAAAATATCGCGCTGGAAGAACAGCGCCTGAAAAGTACCTGGGTCCGTCCTGGCACAGAGCAGGGCGATGCGATTGCTGCCCATTTCGGCACGCCGCTGACCCACGAATACAATCTGCTCAACCTGCTGACTCGTCCGGAAGTCGATTATGCGAGCCTGATTTCCCTTACCGGTCAGGGTTGCAGCGACCCTCAAGTCACCGAGCAGGTCGAGATCAAGACCAAATACGCCGGTTACATCGAGCGTCAGCAGGATGAAATTGCCCGTCTGCGGGCCAGCGAAGATACAAAACTGCCGGAAGACATCGATTACACGACGATTTCCGGTCTGTCGAAAGAGATTCAAGGCAAGCTGGGGATAACTCGTCCCGAGACCCTGGGACAGGCATCGCGTATTCCTGGTGTAACGCCGGCGGCGATTTCCCTGTTGATGATTCACTTGAAAAAACGCGGCGCGGGCCGTCAGTTGGAGCAAAGCGCTTGAGTTCTATGGTGACTGCGCAGCATGCTCAGGAATTATCCACAGGAGCCCGGGAACTGGGTGTGGATCTGAGTGAAAAACAGCATGGCCAGTTGCTGGCTTACCTCGAGCTGTTGATAAAGTGGAACAAAGCCTACAACCTGACGGCTGTACGCAATCCGGACGAGATGGTTTCGCGGCATTTGCTCGACAGCCTGAGCGTCGTACCCTTCATCGAAGGACCACGCTGGCTGGACGTTGGTAGCGGTGGCGGAATGCCCGGCATTCCCTTGGCTATCATGTTTCCAGAGATGAAGGTTTCGCTTCTGGACAGCAATGGCAAGAAAACCCGGTTCCAGACTCAGGTCAAACTTGAGCTGAAACTCGACAACCTCGAAGTTATCCACAGCCGTGCAGAAGCTTATCAGCCAGATGCACCGTTCACGGGGATTGTTTCCCGGGCGTTCAGCAGTCTGGAAGACTTTACCGGGTGGACTCGCCACATGGGCGACACCGATACACGTTGGCTGGCAATGAAAGGGCTGCATCCGACCGATGAACTGGTAGCATTGCCGGCAGACTTTCATCTCGATAGCGCACAAGCCTTGACCGTTCCAGGTTGCCAAGGCCAACGCCATCTGCTGATACTGCGCCGCACGGCATGACTGGGAACACAAGCAAGAATGGCTAAGGTATTCGCGATAGCGAACCAGAAAGGTGGTGTGGGTAAAACCACCACCTGTATCAACCTCGCAGCGTCACTGGTTGCAACCAAGCGCCGCGTGCTGTTGATCGATCTCGACCCTCAGGGCAACGCGACCATGGGCAGCGGTGTGGATAAACACACCCTGGAAAACTCGGTTTACGACTTGCTGATCGGTGAATGCGATCTGGCCGAGGCGATACAGTTTTCCGAACATGGCGGTTATCAACTGCTGCCGGCCAACCGTGACCTTACGGCTGCCGAAGTGGTGTTGCTGGAAATGCAGATGAAGGAAAGCCGCTTGCGCAATGCGCTGGCGCCGATCCGGGAAAACTACGATTACATTCTCATCGACTGCCCGCCGTCGCTGTCGATGCTGACCCTCAATGCCCTGGTGGCCTCCGATGGGGTCATTATCCCCATGCAGTGCGAGTACTTTGCGCTGGAAGGTCTCAGCGACCTTGTGGATAACATCAAGCGCATCGCAGAACTGCTCAACCCTCAACTGAAAATCGAAGGGTTGCTGCGCACGATGTACGACCCGCGCCTGAGCCTGATCAACGATGTTTCCGCGCAGCTCAAGGAACATTTCGGCGATCAGCTCTACGACACGGTCATCCCGCGCAACATCAGGCTCGCCGAGGCGCCGAGCTTCGGCATGCCGGTGCTGGCCTATGACAAGGCTTCTCGCGGTGCGCTGGCTTACCTGGCCCTGGCGGGTGAACTGGTACGTCGTCAACGTCGCAGCTCGAAAGCCGCGCAGCCAACCTAAGGAATTCCCATGGCCGTCAAGAAACGAGGTCTCGGACGTGGGTTGGACGCACTTCTGAGCAGTCCAACCGTCAGTTCGCTGGAAGAACAGGCCGTCAAGATCGATCAGCGTGAGCTGCAGCATGTCCCTCTGGATCTCATCCAGCGTGGCAAGTACCAGCCGCGCCGCGATATGGATCCCCAGGCGCTGGAAGAACTTGCCCTGTCGATCAAGTCCCAGGGCGTCATGCAGCCGATCGTGATCCGTCCGATTGGCGACAACCGCTATGAAATCATCGCCGGTGAGCGTCGCTGGCGTGCCAGCCAGCAGGCGGGCGTAGAGACAATTCCGGCCATGGTCCGCGAAGTCTCGGATGAAAACGCCATCGCCATGGCGCTGATCGAGAACATCCAGCGCGAAGACCTCAACCCCATCGAAGAAGCGATGGCCCTGCAGCGGTTGCAGCAAGAGTTTCAGCTGACACAGCAGCAAGTGGCTGATGCTGTGGGCAAGTCGCGCGTCAGCGTGGCCAACCTGTTGCGTCTGATTGCGTTGCCTGAGGTCATCAAGACCATGCTGTCCCACGGTGACCTGGAAATGGGTCATGCCCGTGCATTGCTCGGTTTGCCTGAAGAAAGGCAGGTCGAAGGTGCGCGACATGTTGTCGCACGTGGCCTTACTGTGCGTCAGACCGAAGCTCTTGTCAGGCAGTGGCTCAGTGGCAAGCCGGCTCCTGTCGAGGCAGTAAAGACTGACCCCGATATCAGTCGGCTGGAACAGCGTCTCGCCGAGCGGCTGGGCTCTGCAGTCCAGATTCGTCATGGGCAGAAGGGAAAAGGGCAATTAGTCATCCGTTACAACTCGCTGGATGAGTTGCAAGGTGTGCTCGCCCACATTCGCTGAAACAATTGCTCTGTAGCGTATAGTCGGAAATCACTACCTTACGGTTGAATAGGGGCTTAACCGCCCCTATACTCTGCGCGCATTTTGTCGGCACAAATTATGCCAAGTTATTGCTTGTGGCGACCGACATTCAAGGAGCAGTTGCGATGGAATCACGCATGCCAGACCGCTTGCCGTTCCATCGGCTGGCGGTTTTTCCGGTATTGCTGGCTCAATTGATTGTCCTGCTGCTGGCCGCTCTGGCGCTCATGCAGTGGAATGGAGTCGTAGCGGGATATTCAGGGCTGTGCGGTGGCCTGATAGCGTGGCTGCCCAATTTGTACTTTGCTCACAAGGCTTTCCGGTTTTCCGGGGCCAGAGCAGCGCAAGCAATCGTCCGGTCATTTTATGCCGGCGAGGCAGGCAAACTGATTTTGACGGCAGTGCTTTTTGCATTGACGTTCGCAGGTGTGAAGCCATTGGCGCCGCTGGCTGTATTCGGCGTGTTCATGTTGATCCAGGTGGTCAACTGGTTCGCTCCCCTGCTAATGAGAACAAGACTTTCGAGACCTTAGGGCGTTTGAGGCAAAAATGGCAGAGCAAACAGCTTCGGGCTATATCCAGCACCACTTGCAGAACCTGACATTCGGTCAGCTACCCAACGGCAGCTGGGGCTTTGCCCATACCGCAGCAGAAGCAAAGGAAATGGGCTTTTGGGCTTTCCACGTCGATACTCTCGGCTGGTCGGTCGCACTGGGCCTGATTTTCGTTCTTATCTTCCGTATGGCGGCCAAGAAGGTAACTTCCGGCCAGCCTGGCGCTCTGCAGAACTTCGTCGAAGTTCTGATCGAGTTCGTCGATGGCAGCGTGCGGGACAGCTTTCACGGCCGTAGCGCGGTGATCGCTCCCCTGGCCCTGACCATTTTCGTCTGGGTATTTCTGATGAACGCCGTCGACCTGGTTCCGGTTGACTGGATTCCTCAGTTGGCGATGCTGATCTCGGGCGACGAGCACATTCCTTTCCGTGCTGTTCCGACCACTGACCCGAATGCAACCCTGGGCATGGCTCTGTCGGTCTTCGCACTGATCATTTTCTACAGCATCAAGGTCAAGGGCATCGGTGGTTTCATCGGCGAACTGACCCTTCACCCGTTCGGCAGCAAGAACATCTTCGTTCAGGCTCTGCTGATTCCGGTGAACTTCCTGCTTGAATTCGTGACACTGGTAGCCAAGCCGATTTCGCTGGCACTGCGTCTGTTCGGCAACATGTACGCTGGCGAGCTGGTATTCATCCTGATCGCGGTCATGTTCGGCAGCGGCCTGCTCTGGCTCAGTGGCCTGGGTGTGGTTCTGCAATGGGCGTGGGCTGTCTTCCACATCCTGATCATCACCCTGCAAGCGTTCATCTTCATGATGCTGACCATCGTTTACCTGTCGATGGCTCACGAAGATAACCATTAAGATTCGCCATCCGGCGCATCTGATGACCCTCTTGCCATTGGTGAGAGGGAGCCGCAAGCGGGAAACCGCAAGGGCTGATGTAACAAACGATTTTGCTTTACCGCTTTAATCTAAGAAAACCTAACCAATACGACGTAAAAGTCGGGAGGAAAGATGGAAACTGTAGTTGGTCTAACCGCTATCGCTGTTGCACTGTTGATCGGCCTGGGCGCACTGGGTACTGCAATCGGTTTCGGCCTGTTGGGCGGTAAGTTCCTGGAAGGCGCAGCGCGTCAGCCAGAAATGGTTCCAATGCTGCAAGTTAAAATGTTCATCGTTGCGGGTCTGCTCGACGCCGTTACCATGATCGGTGTTGGTATCGCTCTGTTCTTCACCTTCGCGAACCCCTTCGTTGGTCAGCTCGCTGGCTAATCGCTCGAATTTTCGAGTTGATTGGTGTGATGGACAACGAACGAGCGAGGTGTTGGCGTGAATATTAATGCAACCCTGATTGGCCAGTCCGTTGCGTTCTTCATCTTTGTGCTGTTCTGCATGAAGTTCGTGTGGCCTCCGGTCATCGCGGCTTTGCACGAACGTCAGAAGAAGATCGCGGATGGACTGGACGCTGCTACACGAGCAGCTCGCGACCTGGAGCTGGCCCAAGACAAAGTGGGTCAACAACTGCGCGAAGCTAAAGCTCAAGCAGCCGAGATCATTGAGCAAGCCAAGAAACGCGGTACACAGATTGTCGACGAAGCCCGTGAACAGGCTCGCGTTGAAGCTGACCGTGTGAAGGCTCAGGCTCAGGCCGAGATCGAGCAGGAACTGAACAGTGTCAAAGACGCTCTGCGCGCCCAGTTGGGTAGCCTGGCAGTCAATGGCGCCGAGAAGATCCTGGGTGCCACAATCGATCAAAACGCGCACGCGGAGCTGGTTAACAAACTGGCAGCTGAAATTTAAGCGAGGGCGATCATGGCAGAACTGACCACGTTGGCCCGACCTTACGCTAAGGCGGCCTTCGAGCACGCGCAGGCCCACCAGCAACTGGCCAATTGGTCAGCCATGCTCGGCCTGGCTGCTGCGGTGTCGCAAGACGACACCATGCAGAGCCTGCTCAAGGCCCCGCGACTGACGAGCGCACAAAAGGCCACCACTTTTATTGAAGTGTGTGGCGACAAGTTCGATGCCAAGGCACAGAATTTCATCCACGTCGTTGCTGAAAACGACCGTCTCCCGCTTCTGCCGGAGATCGCCGAACTGTTCGACCTGTACAAGGCCGAGCAGGAAAAATCGGTCGATGTGGATGTCACCAGTGCTTTTGCATTGAACCAAGAACAGCAAGACAAACTCGCCAAGGTTCTCAGTGCACGGCTCGGCCGGGAAGTGCGCCTGCATGCTGCGGAGGATGCCACCCTTATCGGTGGTGTCGTTATCCGCGCCGGCGACCTGGTTATCGATGGCTCAGTTCGCGGCAAGATCGCGCAACTAGCCGAAGCATTGAAATCTTGAGTTTGAAGGGGCAGCAGAGCAATGCAGCAACTCAATCCTTCCGAAATAAGTGAAATCATCAAGGGTCGCATCGAGAAGCTCGATGTAACCTCCCAAGCCCGCAACGAAGGCACCGTCGTCAGCGTGTCTGACGGTATCGTGCGGATTCACGGTCTTGCCGACGTAATGTACGGCGAAATGATCGAGTTTCCGGGCGGCGTCTTCGGTATGGCGCTGAACCTTGAGCAAGACTCTGTCGGTGCCGTTGTACTGGGCGCCTACACGACTCTGGCTGAAGGCATGAGCGCCAAGTGCACCGGCCGCATCCTCGAAGTTCCGGTTGGTAAGGAACTGCTGGGTCGCGTTGTCGACGCACTGGGCAACCCTGTTGACGGTAAAGGTCCGCTGAACAACACCGAGACCGATGCGGTCGAGAAAGTTGCTCCAGGCGTGATCTGGCGTAAGTCGGTCGACCAGCCAGTGCAAACTGGCTACAAGGCCGTCGACGCAATGATTCCAGTCGGCCGTGGCCAGCGTGAGCTGATCATCGGTGACCGCCAGATCGGTAAAACCGCCATGGCAATCGACGCGATCATCAACCAGAAAAACAGCGGCATCTTCTGCGTCTACGTTGCAGTTGGTCAGAAGCAATCGACCATCGCCAACGTTGTTCGCAAGCTCGAAGAAAACGGTGCACTGGCTAACACCATCATCGTTGCTGCAAGTGCTTCCGAATCCGCTGCGCTGCAATTCCTTGCACCGTACTCGGGTTGCACCATGGGCGAGTACTTCCGTGACCGCGGTGAAGACGCGCTGATCGTTTATGACGATCTGTCCAAGCAAGCAGTGGCTTACCGCCAGATTTCCCTGCTGCTGCGCCGTCCACCAGGCCGTGAAGCCTACCCAGGTGACGTGTTCTATCTCCACTCCCGTCTGCTGGAGCGCGCATCGCGTGTTTCCGAAGAGTACGTAGAGAAGTTCACCAACGGCGCAGTGACCGGCAAAACCGGTTCCCTGACTGCACTGCCGATCATCGAAACCCAGGCTGGCGACGTTTCCGCGTTCGTTCCGACCAACGTGATTTCCATCACCGACGGTCAGATCTTCCTGGAATCGGCCATGTTCAACTCCGGCATCCGTCCGGCAGTGAACGCCGGTGTTTCGGTATCCCGTGTAGGTGGTGCCGCACAGACCAAGATCATCAAGAAGCTTTCCGGTGGTATCCGTACCGCTCTGGCTCAGTACCGTGAACTGGCGGCATTCGCCCAGTTCGCTTCTGACCTGGACGAAGCGACCCGCAAGCAGCTTGAGCATGGTCAGCGCGTTACCGAGCTGATGAAGCAGAAGCAATACGCGCCGATGTCCATCGCTGATATGTCGTTGTCCCTGTATGCCGCTGAACGTGGCTTCCTGGTGGACATCGAGATTCCAAAAATCGGCAGCTTCGAGCAGGCTCTGATTGCTTACTTCAACCGCGATCACGCCGACTTGATGGCGAAGATCAACGTGAAGGGTGACTTCAATGACGAAATCGACTCTGGCCTCAAAGCCGGTATCGAGAAGTTCAAGGCCACCCAAACCTGGTAAGCCGCAGCGGGAGCCGAGAGGTTCCCGCTTGCTAACCTGATAGGTGTTACATGGCAGGCGCAAAAGAGATTCGCAGCAAGATTGCGAGCATCAAAAGCACGCAAAAGATCACCAGCGCCATGGAAAAAGTGGCGGTCAGCAAAATGCGCAAGGCTCAGTCGCGCATGGCTGCTAGCCGTCCTTACGCGGAGCGCATCCGTCAGGTGATTGGTCATCTTGCCAACGCCAACCCGGAGTATCGCCACCCGTTCATGATCGAGCGCGAAGTAAAGCGTGTCGGTTATGTCGTAGTGAGCAGTGACCGTGGTTTGTGCGGTGGCCTGAACACCAACCTGTTCAAGGCTTTGGTCAAGGACATGGCGGTAAACCGTGAAAACGGCGTAGAGATCGATCTGTGCGTGGTCGGCAGCAAAGGTGCGGCATTTTTCCGCAACTTCGGCGGTAACGTCGTCGCTGCGATCAGCCACCTGGGCGAAGAGCCGTCGATCAATGACCTGATCGGCAGCGTCAAGGTGATGCTGGATGCCTACCTGGATGGTCGAATTGATCGCCTGTCCGTGGTATCCAACAAGTTCATCAACACCATGACCCAGCAGCCAACGGTGGAGCAATTGATTCCGCTGGTGGCAACCCCGGATCAGAAACTCAAGCACCACTGGGACTATCTCTACGAACCCGATGCCAAAGAGCTGCTTGACGGCTTGATGGTTCGCTACGTTGAGTCGCAGGTGTACCAGGCGGTGGTCGAGAACAACGCTGCTGAACAAGCTGCGCGGATGATCGCGATGAAGAACGCCACAGACAACGCCGGTGATTTGATCAGCGATTTGCAGCTGATCTACAACAAGGCGCGTCAGGCAGCGATCACCCAAGAGATCTCGGAAATCGTCGGCGGCGCTGCCGCGGTTTAACGGTTCAAATATTAGAGGAACCAGCTAATGAGTAGCGGACGTATCGTTCAAATCATCGGCGCCGTGATCGACGTGGAATTCCCACGCGATAGCGTACCGAGTATCTACAACGCGCTGAGTGTACAAGGCGCGGAAACCACTCTTGAAGTTCAGCAGCAGCTGGGCGACGGCGTGGTTCGTACCATTGCAATGGGTTCGACCGAAGGCTTGAAGCGCGGTCTGAACGTCAATGACAGCGGCGCAGCCATTTCCGTACCGGTCGGTAAAGCGACTCTGGGCCGGATCATGGACGTCCTGGGCAACCCGATCGACGAAGCCGGTCCTATCGGTGAAGAAGAGCGTTGGGGCATTCACCGTCCTGCGCCGTCCTTCGCTGAACAGGCGGGTGGCAACGATCTGCTGGAAACAGGCATCAAGGTTATCGACCTGGTTTGCCCGTTCGCCAAGGGCGGTAAAGTCGGTCTGTTCGGTGGTGCCGGTGTAGGCAAAACCGTAAACATGATGGAACTGATCCGTAACATCGCCATCGAGCACAGCGGTTATTCCGTGTTCGCCGGTGTGGGTGAGCGTACTCGTGAGGGTAACGACTTCTACCACGAGATGAAGGACTCCAACGTTCTGGACAAAGTGGCACTGGTTTACGGTCAGATGAACGAGCCACCGGGAAACCGTCTGCGCGTTGCTCTGACCGGCCTGACCATGGCCGAGAAGTTCCGTGACGAAGGTAACGACGTTCTGCTGTTCGTCGACAACATCTATCGTTACACCCTGGCCGGTACCGAAGTATCCGCACTGCTGGGCCGTATGCCTTCCGCAGTAGGTTACCAACCGACCCTGGCTGAAGAGATGGGTACTCTGCAAGAGCGCATCACTTCCACCAAAAACGGTTCGATCACCTCGATCCAGGCGGTATACGTACCAGCGGACGACTTGACCGACCCGTCGCCAGCGACCACGTTCGCCCACTTGGACGCAACGGTCGTACTGTCCCGTGACATCGCCTCCCTGGGTATCTACCCAGCGGTAGATCCACTGGATTCGACTTCGCGCCAGCTGGACCCGAACGTCATCGGCCAGGAACACTACGACACCGCTCGCGGCGTTCAGTACGTGTTGCAGCGTTACAAAGAGCTGAAAGACATCATCGCGATCCTGGGTATGGACGAGCTGTCGGAAACCGACAAGCAGTTGGTAAACCGTGCTCGTAAGATCCAGCGCTTCCTGTCGCAGCCGTTCTTCGTGGCTGAAGTCTTCACGGGTGCATCGGGTAAATACGTTTCCCTGAAAGACACCATTGCTGGCTTCAAAGGCATCCTCAACGGTGACTACGACCACCTGCCAGAACAAGCGTTCTACATGGTCGGCGGCATCGAAGAAGCGATCGAGAAAGCCAAGAAACTGTAATCCCGGCGCCCGGCAACGGGCGCTAATCAGGTTGAGGCAAGCAAATGGCTATGACAGTCCATTGCGACATCGTCAGCGCGGAAGGGGAAATCTTCTCCGGTCTGGTCGAGATGGTGATTGCGCACGGTAACCTGGGTGATCTCGGTATCGCTCCAGGCCACGCGCCTCTGATCACCAATCTGGTCCCGGGCCCGATCCGCTTGATCAAGCAGGGTGGGGAAGCCGAGGTGTTCTACATCTCTGGTGGTTTCCTCGAGGTTCAGCCGAACATGGTCAAGGTGCTTGCCGATACTGTGCAACGTGCTGCCGACCTGGACGAAGCTTCTGCTCAGGCCGCCGTCAAGGCTGCCGAGAAGGCCCTGAACGAAAAAGGCGCGGACTTCGATTACGGATCTGCAACTGCTCGTCTGGCCGAGGCTGCAGCTCAGCTGCGCACCGTTCAGCAAATTCGCAAGAAGTTCGGCGGCTAACCCTGCTGGCTTTAATGCGCGATTGAGTAAAAGGGTAGCCTCGGCTACCCTTTTTCTTTTTTCCGAATCAGTCCGTTCCGGGCTGGTTGCCGCTCAGTTGGTAGTCCTCATGTCTCTCGATATCGTTATTCTTGCCGCTGGCCAAGGTACCCGGATGCGTTCGGCCTTGCCTAAAGTCCTGCACCCTGTTGCAGGTAACTCCATGCTTGGTCATGTTATCCACAGCGCACGACAGTTATCCCCAAATGGCATTCATGTGGTGATCGGTCATGGCGCCGATGCCGTACGCGAACGCCTGGCAGCGGATGACTTGAATTTCGTCATGCAGGACAAGCAACTGGGGACAGGCCACGCAGTTGCCCAGGCAGTACCGCACCTGAGCGCTGATACCGTGCTGATTCTTTACGGTGATGTACCGCTGATCGAGGTTCAGACCCTGCAGCGTCTGCTGGCACTGGTCACCCCGCAGCAGTTGGGCCTGCTGACTGTGACGCTGGACGATCCGACAGGCTATGGCCGCATCGTTCGCGACGCCGAGAACCGGGTCTGTGCCATTGTCGAGCACAAGGATGCCAGCGAAGCCCAGAAGGCGATCAACGAAGGCAATACCGGCATTCTTGCAGTGCCTGGCAAGCGTCTGGCCGACTGGCTCGGGCGTCTGTCCAATAACAACGCCCAGGGCGAGTATTACCTGACGGACGTCATCGCCATGGCAGTCAGTGACGGCCTGGTGGTTGCCACCGAACAGCCTCACGACGCAATGGAAGTGCAGGGCGCCAATGACCGCAAGCAATTGGCGGAACTGGAGCGTCACTATCAGTTGCGTGAAGCCCGTCGTGTGATGGCTGCCGGTGTGACCCTGCGTGACCCGGCACGTTTCGACGTGCGTGGCGAGGTGACGGTTGGCCGCGATGTGCTGATCGATATCAACGTGATTCTTGAAGGTCGCGTAATTATTGAAGATGACGTGGTTATTGGCCCGAACTGCGTCATCAAGGACAGCACCCTGCGCAAAGGTGTCGTGCTCAAGGCCAACAGCCACATCGAAGGCGCGATTCTGGGCGAGGGCAGTGACGCGGGTCCATTCGCTCGCCTGCGTCCTGGCAGTGTTCTGGGGGCCAAGGCCCATGTGGGTAACTTTGTCGAACTCAAGAATGCTCACCTTGGCGATGGCGCAAAAGCCGGCCACCTGACTTATCTGGGCGATGCCGAAATCGGTGCGCGTACCAACATCGGTGCCGGGACCATCACCTGCAACTACGATGGTGCCAACAAGCACAAGACCATCCTGGGTGAGGACGTCTTCATCGGCTCCAACAACTCGCTGGTTGCACCTGTGGATATCTCTTCAGGAGCCACCACTGCAGCGGGTTCCACCATCAATCAGAACATTCCTGCCGAACAGTTGGGCGTTGCTCGTGCACGCCAGCGCAACATCGAAGGCTGGAAGCGCCCGGTGAAGGTCAAGAAGCCATAAGGTTATCCACAGGAGCGCATTTACTCGCGAAACCTCTTCATTCGCGAATGAATTCGCTCCTACGGCTTGACCCGGTTCCGATAATAAGGTTTTATTGCTTTCGTTATCTTTTGAATCGAAACTTAAAGCCAAAATGTCGAAACGTAATACGCCTAAACGTCGCCATAATATTCTCGCCTTGCTCAATGAGCAGGGCGAAGTCAGTGTCGATGATCTGGCCCAGCGCTTTGAAACTTCGGAAGTTACGATTCGAAAGGATCTGGCCGCTCTCGAAAGCAATGGCTTGCTGCTACGCCGTTACGGTGGTGCAGTCACCTTGCCCCATGAATTGATTGCCGAAAGCAGCCAGCCTGTTTCTCGATACAAGCAGGCCATTGCCCGGGCGGCAGTGACGCGAATTCGCGAACATGCCCGCATCATTGTGGACAGTGGCAGCACCACCGCTGCGCTGATCCCCGAACTCGGTGCCCAACCGGGCCTGGTGGTGATGACCAACTCCCTGCATGTAGCTCGCGCCCTGGCCGAGCTTGAGCATGAGCCGGTGCTGTTGATGACCGGTGGAACCTGGGACCCGCACTCCGAATCCTTCCAGGGACAGGTAGCCGAGCAGGTTCTGCGCTCCTACGACTTCGATCAATTGTTCATTGGTGCCGACGGCATCGATCTGATTCGCGGTACCACCACCTTCAATGAGTTGCTGGGACTGAGCCGGGTCATGGCTGAAGTCGCCCGGGAAGTGGTGGTCATGGTCGAAGCCGACAAAGTCGGTCGCAAGATTCCCAACCTGGAACTGCCCTGGAGCAGTATCCATACCCTTATCACAGATGAGCGCCTGCCCGATGAGGCACGCGAACAGATAAAAGCCCGCGGCATTACCCTGATTTGTGCCGCTGTCAGCTAGGAGAGAACCATGTGTGGAATTGTCGGCGCCGTTGCTGAACGTAGTATCACAGCCATTCTGCTGGAAGGGCTCAAACGTCTTGAATACCGTGGCTATGACAGCGCCGGTGTAGCGGTTTTCAGCAATGAAGGCAGCCTTGAGCGTCGTCGTCGTTCGGGCAAGGTCAGCGAACTGGAGCAGGCGTTGGCAGGCGAGCCTCTGGCCGGTCGTCTGGGTATCGCTCACACCCGTTGGGCCACCCACGGCGCACCATGCGAGCGCAATGCACATCCGCACTTTTCGGCTGATGAACTGGCAGTTGTCCACAACGGCATCATCGAAAACCACGAAGCCCTGCGCGAGCGTCTCAAAGGCCTGGGTTACGTATTCGCTTCCGATACCGACACCGAAGTCATCGTCCACCTGCTGCACCACAAACTCAAGGACACTCCGGATCTGGCCAATGCCCTGAAAGCAGCGGTCAAGGAATTGCACGGTGCCTACGGCCTGGCAGTCATCAGCGCCAAACAACCGGATCGCCTGCTGGCCGCACGCAGTGGCAGCCCGTTGGTGATTGGCCTGGGTCTTGGTGAAAACTTCCTGGCATCGGACCAGTTGGCACTGCGTCAGGTGACCGACCGCTTCGTGTACCTGGAAGAAGGCGATATCGCAGAGATCCGTCGCGACAGCGTGCAGATCTGGTCTGTGGATGGTCTGCCGGTGGTTCGCGAAACCGTGCAATACCACGAAGGTGCCGAAGCAGCCGACAAAGGCGAATACCGTCACTTCATGCTCAAGGAAATCCACGAGCAACCCAAGGTTGTGCAGCGCACGCTTGAAGGTCGCCTGGGTCAGCAACAAGTGCTGGTCCACGCTTTTGGCCCGCAAGCTGCTGAACTCTTCGCCAAGGTTCGCAATGTGCAGATCGTAGCCTGTGGCACCAGCTATCACGCTGGCATGGTTGCGCGTTACTGGCTCGAAGGTCTGGCCGGTATCCCTTGCCAGGTCGAAGTGGCCAGTGAGTTCCGCTATCGCAAGGTCGTGGTCCAGCCGGACACCCTGTTCGTCTCCATCTCCCAGTCCGGCGAAACCGCCGACACCCTGGCTGCACTGCGCAATGCCAAGGAACTTGGCTTCCTGGCAAGCCTGGCCATCTGCAACGTCGGCATCAGCTCCCTGGTGCGCGAGTCGGACCTGACCCTGCTGACCCAGGCCGGTCCTGAAATCGGTGTTGCGTCCACCAAGGCCTTCACCACCCAACTGGTTGCCCTGCTGTTGCTGACCCTGTCCCTTGGGCAGGTCAAAGGCACACTGGATGAAGGTGTCGAAGCCGAACTGGTCGAAGAACTGCGCCGTCTGCCGACCCGTCTGGGTGAAGCGCTGGCCATGGACAGCACCGTCGAGAAAGTCGCCGAGCTGTTCGCCGAGAAACACCACACCCTGTTCCTGGGCCGTGGCGCGCAATTCCCGGTAGCGATGGAGGGAGCACTCAAGCTCAAGGAAATCTCGTACATCCACGCCGAAGCCTACCCGGCCGGCGAACTCAAGCACGGCCCGCTGGCGCTTGTGGATAACGACATGCCGGTGGTCACCGTTGCACCCAACAACGAACTGCTGGAAAAACTCAAATCCAACCTCCAGGAAGTCCGCGCACGCGGCGGTGAACTGGTGGTATTCGCTGATGAACAAGCCGGCATGAAAAACGGCGAAGGTACCCACGTCATCGCCATGCCACACATCATCGACGCCCTGGCCCCGATTCTCTACACCATCCCGTTGCAGTTGCTCTCTTACTACGTGGCGGTGTTGAAGGGTACGGACGTGGATCAGCCTCGGAATCTGGCCAAATCCGTTACTGTGGAGTGAGTTATCCACAGGGGAGTTTGGTGGTGTTTTTAGAGAATTAAAAATGTCCCGGAGCCGGTGGGGTCAGTCACTCCCGGCTCCTGCTACTTCTTTTGAAAAAACTCGCAATACGGTCCCACCAACCGATTTTCCTCGAAGCAAGTTCTGAGTTTTCCGCAGCCGTTGTTAATGGTGCAATCTCCGCAACCTCAGCCGGTACTGTTACCTTTTTTGTTTTTGGCGTATTTGCGCATCATCCCATGAGTATATGTACGTAGATTCATGAACGAAATTGACCCACCAATAGAGGGCATGGTGAAAGCGTACTGGCAGTGCGGTTCAACTACCAGTGCCGCTGCTCGTTGTCAGGAACCTGCCTGCTGAAGCCCGGGCAAGGTCGACGCATCGACTGATCATCTTTCCTCGTAGTGTTGGCCTGGCTGCCCGTCAGGTCGCTGACGTCGTCAATGATTTCATGGTTGTGCCTTATCCTCCCCTACAAGCCCCTGGGTCATAGTTGCATCCATCCCTCAGACCGCATTTTTTCCTTGCTCTTGGCCCGTCATATTCGGCATAAAGTGCCACTACCCTCACAATCAGATGCCCACTCATGATCAAAGCCAGTCTCCGTAGCCACCTGACCTTATGGTGTGCGGGCTTGTCGTTGTTTACGCTCTTGAGTGTCGGCTTCTATGTTGGGCATATTGCTACCGAACAGATGAAGCAGGCGAGTGCCAATACGTCATTAAGTACCGCCAAGTCGGCCGCCGCATTGCTGGGTGCGCAGCTCTATGAGCGGCAACTGGAAATGCACCTGCTCAGTCAGGAAAGCCATGTGATGAGCGGCAATCTGGACGATCCGGCCATCCTTCGGTCGATGGAGCTGCGCAGCCAGTCCCATTCCGAATATGCCTGGATGGGGGTTGCCGATACGGACGGACGTGTGCGGCAGGCGGTGAATGGTGTGCTGGTCAATCAGTCGGTCAAGGAACGTCCGTGGTTCAAGGCGGGTTTGCAAGGCTCCTACACCGGCGATCCTCATGAGGCTGTCCTGCTAGCCAAGTTGTTGCCCAATCCCAGTGGCGAACCTGTGCGCTTCATTGATTTCGCAACGCCCATCCGCAATGCCGAGGGCACTGTCATTGGCGTGCTGAGTGCGCATGCTCACTGGAGCTGGATGGCCAGGATTGTTGAAGCGGCCGTTCTGCGCGAAGGCATGCTGGCCAATACCGAAGTGCTGATCGTCGATCAGGCGGGCGATGTTCTTTATCCACAGCAACGTGTGGGTGAAAAACATCCAGAGTTGCTTCAGTCACCACCGCCGGGATGGTTCGTGGGTGATGGTTTTCTGAGCAGCGTTGTGAAAGTGCCGACCCCTACGATTTCAGGGCTGGCCTGGTACGTCGCGGTTCGCCAGCCACTTGATCAGGCGCTGCAACCTGCGCATAGCCTTTTTTACCGTTTGCTGGGGCTGGGCGTCATTGCCGCCCTCGCATTTGGTCTGGCGGCCTACTATCTGGCGTTGTACCTCAGCCGTCCAATCGAGCAATTGGCCAAGTCCGCCAGGCTGGTGCAGGACCAGCAGCCCGGCGTGAGCTTCCCGCTGAGCCACCCTGTATTGGAAATCGCTCAGCTCGGCCAGTCGATACAGAACATGACGCAATCGCTGCTGGGCAAGGAACGCGAACTGCATGATGCCAACAGCTCACTGGAAGTCACGGTTGCACAACGAACAGCGGCACTCACCGAGGCCAATGCCGAACTGTTGAAGCTGGCCACTCACGATGCGCTGACGGGTGTGTATAACCGGCGCATGTTCGATGAAAAACTGATCGAATGCAGTCAGCGCTTTGAACGCACCGGACGCCCGTTCGCCTTGCTGTTCATCGATGCCGACCACTTCAAGCGCATCAATGACACCTATGGTCATGCCATTGGCGATGAGGTGCTCTACCAACTGGCTCAACTCATCGAGCAGAACACTCGTTCCACCGATTTCGTTGCCCGTTACGGCGGTGAGGAATTCGCAGTGTTGTTGCCGGAGTTCGACAACCTGCGCAGCCCGGAAATCGTGGCCGAGAAGATCCGCGCCACCATTGCCGATGCCGACTTTTCTCTGGTCGGGCAGGTGACCGTCAGCATCGGCATCGGTCTGGCCGAGTCAAGCGATGCCAATTCGACAGCGCTTATCAAACGTGCCGATCAGCAGCTCTATCAGGCGAAGCTGTCGGGCAGGAACCGGGTTGTCTGCAATGTCAGCATGAGTGATCTGCAGTTATCCACATGACGTCGGCACGCAATGTGTTGATCATCCGACCGAGCGCTGTGGATAACTTTATCCTCAGCGCCTAGGCGCTAGCCATTTTTTTACCTCCTGAAATCCTCGGCTTTCCTGAAGCAGGCCTTGCCACGTCTGCATTCCAGAAAATTTTTAGTCCTGATTTTGACTTTTTGATCAAGTTTCAGGCCCGTTGGGCCGATATGCGTGTGCGCGAGTCTGCTGCCTAAAAAAATAAAATCTTCAGCTTTTGCATGGCCGCATCGAAGAACATCACGGAGAGTTTATGAACAGCAGTTTTGCGAATATCAGCGTCAACATGAAACTGGCCCTGGGATTTGGCCTGGTTCTGGTTTTTACCGCGTTACTGGCCCTTGTCGGCTGGAACAGTCTGGACAGACTGATTTACCGCACCGACAGAATCGGCGATATCACTGAACTGGGTAACAAGCTGACAGTACTGCGTGTGGCACGGTTGCAGTACATGCTTGCCGATGGCGACGATACTGCTGCCCAGAATGTCCAGACTCAGTTGGAAAGCTTCAAGAGCACCCGACAATCCATACGCAATAACTTCGATTCTCCGGCGAATGCACAGCTTCTGGAACGCTTGGGCGATCAGCTCAATGCATACGAAAAGCTGCTGACCCAGATGCGCACGGCCTATCGCAACAGTGTCACTGTGCGTGCTGAAATGGGCGCCAATGCTACGCGGGCGAATGAGCTTCTTTCGGCGATCAATGAGTCGGTCATGAAGCTGGACTCTTCCGATCCCGCGCGTTCCGATCAGTTGCAACTGATTGCCAGTGCCCGCATGGACGTGCAACTGGCGCGTTACGAAGTGCGTGGCTATACCGGCAATACTACGGAAAAGACCGAGCAGACGGCACTCCAGCAAATAGACGCCTCCATCCAGGGCCTCGACAGGCTCAAGGCCGCATTCAATACGACCCAGGCCGACAAGATTGTCCAGTTGGAAACGGCTCTGCGTGCTTACAAGGCCTCTGTACAGGGCTTCAAGGATGCGGACAGTTCCATCAATGCCACGCGCAAGGAAATGACGGGTCTTGGGGATGCGATCTTCAAGGTGGGCTCTGAACTCACTGCCCTGCAGAAAACCCTGGCTGAACAGGATACTTCCCAGGCGCGTAACCTCCAGCTCATCGGTACGCTGATTGCTCTGCTGCTGGGCGTGTTTGCGGCCATCATCATCACTCGCCAGATCACCCGCCCATTGCAGGAAACCCTGGAAGTCGTGAACCGTATTGCTTCGGGTGATCTGAGCCACACCGTGGTGATCACACGTCGCGACGAGCTGGGCGTGCTGCAACAAGGTATCCAGCGCATGGGCGCCACGTTGCGTGAGCTGATTACCGGGATTCGTGATGGCGTTACCCAGATTGCCAGCGCTGCCGAAGAGCTTTCAGCGGTGACCGAACAGACCAGTGCCGGGGTCAACAGCCAGAAAGTCGAGACCGATCAGGTGGCCACTGCCATGCATGAGATGTCTGCCACTGTGCATGAAGTGGCGCGCAATGCCGAGCAGGCTTCGGTGGCAGCTTCCACAGCGGACAAGGAAGCTCGCGAAGGCGACAAGGTGGTGGGCGAAGCCATTCACCAGATCGAAAAGCTGGCCAACGAAGTCTTGCGTTCCAGCGATGCCATGACGGTACTGGAGCAGGAAAGCAACAAGATCGGCAAGGTCATGGACGTGATCAAGGCCGTGGCCGAACAGACCAACCTGCTGGCGCTCAACGCCGCAATCGAAGCGGCTCGTGCCGGTGAGGCTGGGCGTGGCTTTGCGGTGGTGGCCGATGAAGTGCGGGGGCTGGCCCAGCGTACCCAGCAATCGACCGAGGAAATCGAAAGCCTGGTTGCCGCATTGCAGAACGGTACTCGTCAGGTCTCCGATATCATGCTCGGCAGCCGCAGCCTGACCGACAGCAGTGTCGCCCTGACCCGCAAGGCGGGTACTTCTCTGGAAAGCATCACGCGTACGGTTTCCAACATCCAGGCCATGAACCAGCAGATCGCCGCCGCAGCCGAACAACAGAGTTCGGTGGCCGACGAAATCAGCCGCAGCATCCTGAACGTTCGCGATGTGTCCGAACAGACGGCCGAAGCCAGCGAAGAAACTGCTGCCTCCAGCGTCGAACTGGCGCGACTGGGCAACCAGTTGCAGATGATGGTGAGCCATTTCCGCGTTTAATTTAAACCCTTCGCGAATACATTCGCTCCTACGGTAGGAGCGAATGTATTCGCGAAGAACCCCCTCTCATATACGTTGGTATACGCAACTTATATATAAGTCTGTTAATTGGCTACTTTTGCAGGTTTCACGTATTTCCCGCACTTCTATAACCTTGCTCATCAAGAGAGCACGGTGGTTTAACTTATAACTCTCCGCTCAATGCTCACGGCCAGTTCTTTGAACTTTGCCGCCCTTGTTTGTACGCAATTGTTCGAGGTGAGCCATGAACTCTGTCTTTGAATCCGGTAAAAAACGGCCACCTCTCAAGTACGGATCGACGCGCAATCATGTGTCCGGTCTGGCCGACTTTATCTGTGTGCTGCTTCTGGCAGTGATCGCAATGCTGGTGTTTCACGGCGTCCATCAGATGGCGCAACCCCTGATGGTACTGGACAGTTCGCCCATGGTGCTCGATACGGCGCAGTTGCCGGAGTATGCCTTGCGCACCACACTGCGCATGTTTGCGGCGCTGGCGGCTTCGTTGATCTTCACGTTTGTCGTGGCCACTCTGGCGGCCAAGAGTCGCAAGGCCGAGATGATCATTATTCCGGCGCTGGACATATTACAGTCCGTTCCGGTTCTGGGGTTTATGGCATTTACCGTGACCTTCTTCATGGGCATGTTTCCCGGTCGGCAATTGGGTGCAGAGTTTGCGGCCATCTTTGCCATTTTTACCAGTCAGGCCTGGAACATGGCGTTCAGTTTCTATCAGTCGCTGCGCACGGTGCCGAGCGATTTGAATGAAGTCAGTCGCCAGTTCGGTTTTTCGCCGTTGCTCAGGTTTTTCCGGCTGGAGTTGCCATTCGCCATGCCGGGGCTGGTGTGGAACATGATGATGTCGATGTCTGGCGGCTGGTTTTTCGTGGTGGCCTGCGAAGCGATTTCTGTGGGGGATACCCAGATCAACCTGCCAGGCATCGGTTCCTGGCTGGCACTGGCTATTGCCCATAAGGACCCCGCTGCTGTGGCCTGGGCGGTGGGGGCCATGGCGTTGGTGATCCTGTGCTACGACCAGTTGCTGTTTCGGCCGGTGGTAGCCTGGGCCGACAAGTTTCGTTTCGAGCAGACCGCCTCGCAAAAACGTCCGCGCTCATGGATGTACAGCCTGTTGGGGCGTTCGCGCCTGGTGCCTGCTGTCTGTGCAGCGTTTACAGCGCCCTGGCGTGTATTGATGGCCGTGAACTGGTCGGTTTTGGGGCGTTCGCGCAAGACCGCGGTCACGCCCAGAGTGAACCGCCTGGCTGACAGCCTCTGGCTGGTCCTGGTGCTGGCCGGTTGTGTGGCCGCGAGTGTCTGGCTGATGCATTTCATCAGCCAGACACTGGGGCTGGACGATGTGGCGAACGCTTTTGGCCTCGGGTTGGTGACCATGTTGCGTGTGATTCTGCTGATCGTCATTGCCAGCCTGATCTGGGTGCCGATCGGTGTGTGGATCGGCTTGCGTCCTGTGTGGGCTGAACGGCTGCAACCGGTTGCGCAGTTTCTCGCGGCGTTTCCGGCCAACGTGCTGTTCCCGTTCGCGGTCATCGCCATTGTCGGGCTGAAGCTGAACCCGGATATCTGGCTCTCGCCGCTGATGGTGCTGGGGACCCAGTGGTACATCCTGTTCAACGTGATCGCCGGGGCCAGCGCCTTGCCGACCGACCTGCGGGAAGTGGCCGGGATCTTCAACATACGCGGCTGGCAATGGTGGCGGCGCGTGGCTTTGCCGGGGATTTTCCCTTACTACATTACCGGCGCGCTCACCGCTTCAGGCGGTTCGTGGAACGCCAGCATCGTGGCCGAGGCGGTGTCCTGGGGTGACAAGTCCCTGCAGGCAACCGGGCTGGGCTCGTATATCGCCAGTGCCACTCAGGCGGGTGATTTCGCCCGGGTTGCCTTGGGCATCGTCGTGATGTCGGTGTTCGTAATTGCCTTCAACCGTCTGCTCTGGCGCCCGCTTTACGGGTTTGCCGAGCGCCGTTTGAGTCTGGTCTGAGGAGTGGAAAGCATGATGACTATCGAAAAGCGCTGCCTGGTGGATGTCCGCGATGTTCGGCATGTCTACGGCAAAGCCAGCAAAGAAAGGCTGGTGCTGGATAACGTGACGCTCAAGCTCAACGAAAACGAGATCATCGGCCTGCTGGGCCGCTCGGGTTCGGGCAAGTCCACGCTGCTGCGCTCCATTGCTGGCCTGGTGGTGCCCACCGCTGGCGAAGTGAGTTTCCCCGCCGGGCCGCAAGGGCGGGCACCCACCGTGAGCATGGTTTTCCAGAGCTTTGCGCTGTTCCCGTGGCTGACGGTGCTGGAGAATGTGGAAGTCGGCCTGGAAGCGCAGCGAGTGCCTGCAGAGCTGCGCCGCAAGCGCGCTCTGGCGGCCATTGACCTGATTGGCCTGGACGGTTTCGAGAGTGCTTATCCCAAGGAGTTGTCGGGCGGCATGCGCCAGCGTGTGGGCATGGCTCGCGCCCTGGTGATCGACCCTGACGTGCTGTTGATGGACGAGCCGTTTTCTGCCCTCGACGTGCTGACCGCCGAAACCCTGCGCACCGATCTGCTGGACATGTGGTCCGAAGGCCGGATGCCCATCAAGTCGATCCTGATGGTGACCCACAACATCGCCGAAGCGGTGCTGATGTGTGATCGCATCCTGCTGTTCTCCTCCAACCCCGGTCGGGTGGTCAGCGAGATCAAGGTCGATCTGCCGCAGCCGCGCAACCGTCAGGACCCACTGTTCAGGGCTCTGGTGGAAGAGATCTACGTGCTCATGACTCAGGACAGTGACGCTGGCGAACTGCGTCAGGGCGTCTTTCCGGGGACCGGACTGGGCATGGTGCTGCCGCAGGTTTCCATCAACGCGCTGACCGGGTTGATCGAGGCGATTCATGCGCCGCCTTATGGCGCCACGGCGGACTTGCCGGAGCTGGCCAGCGCATTGCACTACAACGCCGACGAGCTGTTCCCGATTGCCGAAGTCCTGCAATTGCTGCGTTTTGCCGAACTCAAGGGGGGCGACATCCGCCTGCTGCCGTCTGCGCGTCGCTATGCCCTGGCCGACATAGATGAGCGCAAACAGCTGTTCGCCCACCATCTGCTGAGTTTCGTACCGCTGGTGGCGCATATCCGTCGCGTGCTGGATGATCGTGCCACCCACACGGCTCCGGCGCGACGTTTCCGGGACCAGCTTGAAGACTTCATGTCCGAAAGCGATGCAATGCAGACCTTGCGCAGCGTCACCCAGTGGGGCCGCTATGCCGAGCTTTTTGCCTATGATGAGGTGCTGGATCAGTTCAGCCTCGACAATCCCTCATAAGCGCCGCACGAAAACTGGCATATTCAGCGTTCATCCACCAGCGAGACACGGGCAATGCGTGAGTCGAAAACCTTTGGCAAGGCAGCAATGGCCGTTCGACTGGCCGCATTGCTCGCGCTGGCGGTGGCCATTGCGATTGCCGATACGCTGATGGATCTGGAAATTGCGGTAGGGGTTTTCCAGATCGCCGTGGTGCTCCTGGCGGCGCGCTTCATGCCGGCAGGTGGCGTGATCGCCGTCGCGCTGGGGTGTATGGGGTTGACCGTCATCAGCTACGAATTGACCACCTCCCGCTCCAGTGAGTCGGGGTTGATCAATTGCGGCATCAGCCTTCTGGCCATCGCCATGACCACCTATCTGGCGTTGCGCCTGGCAGCGGCGATCCGCACGGCTCACGAGGCGCGTACCCAGTTGGCGCAGATTGCGCGGGTCAACATGTTGGGCGAACTGACGGCGTCCATCGCCCATGAGGTCAACCAGCCGCTGGCGGCGATTGTCACCAGTGGCAACGCCGGTTTGCGCTGGCTGGCCAACGAGCCGGCGAACCTGCCCAAGGCCCGGCAGGCCATCGAGCGCATGATCGGCGATGCTAATCGGGCCAGCGATGTGATCGTGCATGTACGGGCGCTGGCAAAACCGGCCTCGACTCACAAGGAATGGGTAAGCGTGGCCGATGCCGTCGCCGAAATCGTTTCCCTCGCCCATAGTGAAATGAACCAGCAGGGCGTTACCCTGACGGTGGAAATTCCCGACGGCTTGCCGCCGCTGCTGGCCGATCGTGTGCAGATCCAGCAGGTGCTGCTGAACATGATGCTCAACGCGATGGACGCCATGAGCGGTCTTGAGTCGGGTCAGGCCCAATTGCAGGTGGTGGTGGACTGGCGCGCAGGCTCGGATGTCCGGTTTTCTGTATCCGATAATGGCATCGGCGTCCCGGCGGAACATCTCGAGCGGATTTTTGATGCCTTCTACACGACCAAGGAACAGGGGATGGGGATTGGTCTGGCAATCAGCCGCTCCATTATCGAGGCCCATGGCGGCCGCATCTGGGTGACGCCCGGCGAGCAGGGCGGCGCGACGTTTCATTTCACCCTGCCTACCGCAAAGATGGAGAGCTGATGAAAACAATCGTTCCGGCGCCGCAGGACGAAGAACCGATCATTTACGTGGTCGACGACGATCAGTCGGTGCGTTCCTCTCTGGAGGATTTGCTGGCCTCGGTCGGGCTGCGCGCCATGCTGTTCGGTTCAACCCGGGAGTTCCTCGACAGCCCGCGACCCGATGCGCCCGGTTGCCTGATTCTGGACGTGCGGATGCCGGGCATGAGCGGCCTGGATTTTCAGAGCGAGATGGTGAAGTGGGGGCTCGGGCTGCCGGTGATTTTCATCACCGGGCATGGCGATATCCCGATGTCGGTGCGGGCGATGAAGGCGGGTGCTCTGGAGTTTCTGACCAAACCTTTTCGTGAGCAGGATTTGCTGGATGCGATCCAGCAGGGTCTGGTGCGGGATCGGGCAAGACGTCAGGTCCGTGCCGTGGAAACCGAGTTGCAGCGGCGTCATGCAAGCCTGAATGCGGGGGAGCAGCAGGTGATGGAGCTTGTGGTCAGCGGCCTGTTGAACAAGCAGATTGCGGATCGGCTCAACGTGAGCGAAATAACGGTCAAGGTCCGACGTGGCTCGGTCATGCGCAAGATGCAGGCTGACTCTCTGGCGGATCTGGTCAAGTTTGCCGAGCGTCTTCAGTCATCAGGCGCGCCGCTGGATCAGTGATTGCGGCTCAGGCTGATGATCTTGGGGAAGTTGGTCAGCCTGACCGAGGTCGAGCAGCGGCTGGCCTGGCACTGCCATGATTGCTTGCTGTCGATGCGGCCCTGTTCGGGGTTGATGGTATCGGTCAGCCTCACCGGTCCGCTCATGGGCCGTTCGCTGACGATCTGCTCATCCGTTGGCTGGCCGATGGCCCAGGCCACCAGGACCCGCTCATCGTCCTTGTCGAAGTACAACAGGTAAGTGCTGTCGCTCAGGGTGCTGGCCTGGGCGTCGTAGGTGTAACTGCTGATGATCGGCGCGATGGCTTGCATCATGGCGTAGGCAGGCTTGGGCGACAGGTCTTCATTGAGCACCCCGAAGTTATGTTCCTGGTCGTAGCGGTTCGGCCCGTCATTGAACAGGTCGTACCACCACAGGCCTTTGACATTGGGGATCGTGCGCGCCAGGAAAAAGATCCGCGCCATGTAGACGGCCTGGGTGACCTCGCTCTTGCCGCAGGGTCCCTGATGGCTGGGCCAGCCCATTTCCGTGAGGTAGAGCGGCACGGCACGGCCCACGCGGGTGCGGATGTCCTGCTCGTAGCGAGTCATCCAGCGCACCCAGGCTTCCGGTGTATTGCCGTTGGTGGCAGAGCAATGGGCGTAAGGATGCAGGGAAAGACCGTCCACCAGATCCAGCACGCCACTTTCGATCAGGCCGTCCGCGAAGCCGCCGTTCATGCCATCGCGGGTAATTGCACCCGCCAGGATCTTCGCCTGGGTGCCATTGACGTCGCGGGTATTCTTGCGAATCACTGGCACGGTGCTGGTGACCAGATCGGCATAGTCCAGGCTGAGCTTGCGGTCTTTCGGCCCGTCCAGATCCCACTCGTTCCAGACCTCGTAGAAACTCACCTTGTTGCCCAGTTGCCGGCTGACGTAGTCGACATACTTCAAGAACGCCGCTGTCACCTCGGGCGTGCGGGGCTTGGCGTTGCCATGAAACGAGGTGCTGTAACCCAGAATGGCCGTTCTGCTGAGGTTCAGGTCACTGGCCATGTTCAGGTAGTTTCGCCATTGAGGGATGATGCGCCACTGATTGGGGCTGGGCTCGGCGGTGGACCAGAAGATATCGTCCCTGACCGCATTGAAGCCTGCCTGCCCGGCGAGATTCAGCGGTTGCCTCAGTTGGTGATCGAAATTCATCAGATGGGTGCCGATCCCCGTCAGAAAGACCGGCTCTTCCTGGGCCGATGCGTGACCGGCCAGGCAGCCAAGCAGCAGCCATGCAAGGGTTCTCATGTCGTGGCCTCAGTGCGGAGCGGGTAGGGCGTTGATCTGCATGTGCGCTGGGCCGTTCGCCTGCACATCCTCTTCACGCCGGGCGAACAGCACATGCCCCACGGCCAGACCGATGAACAGGTTGGCCACCGTCACCTCGAAGATATCCGTGGTCCAGCTGATCAGGCAGCAACAGAAACCGATCGCCAGCAACATGCGGCTCAACGGGTTTTGTTCGTTGATCAGAGCGAAGAACAGGGGAATCTGCAGCGCATACAGCAACAGCCCGCTAATCCCCAGCATCACCCACAGGTAGACGACGCTGCTGTCGATGGTCATGAAGATGTCGGCGCCCGGAACCGGAAACATCGTCAGCGTACTGCCGACCATTCCGAACCCCGCTCCGGTCATGCCCCAGCCGGCCAGAGTCATGGCGTCGACGATGTTGGGCCAGGTGTTGTTCAGTCGGTCATACAGCGACGCCAGCGAGCTGCCGCCGCTGCTGACTGTCCGGGCATCGAAGTCATGCAAAAGCCCAAGCGTCGGCAGCAGCAAGCCGGCCATGACCGCCAGGATGCAGGCCAGTCGACAGGGCCAGGTCATCCGCTGGATCAGCAGTAAACCGAGGGTCAGCACGAAGGCGACGGCGGGCGCCTTGCTGGTAGTCAGCACGATTCCGTAGAGCGCCACTGTGCTCAGCAGCAGGATGAGTGGCCGCGAACGGATAAACATCAGCAGGTACAGGCTGTAGAGGGCGATGAGGATCGACAGCAGGCTCGACATCCGGGCGAAACCGGCAATCCGGTCTTCATCGTCCGCACTCCATGACATATTGGCGCTGAGCTGCGTTTCGCCCACGCTGTAGGTGTAGCCTTTCCAGGGCACGAAGGTGTACTTGTCCAGTGCCAGGCCCGCCAGTGACGCCAGCAGGCAAAAGCCGATGGCCCAGGCGAGCAGTTTTCTGCGCCGGAACAGGTATTCGCTGCACACCAGCCCGAAAAACAGCGGGCTCAAGGCGAACAGGCTGAAGGCAATATTGAACAGGCTGGCGCCATGCAGCATCGCCAGCATCGCGAAAAACACCCACAGCAACATGCACGCCCAGAACAGCCTTCCGGCCCTGAAAGTGCGCAACTCCAGGGCAAACAACAGGACGCATGCCATCTTGGGCACATAGAGCAGCGGGCTGATGCCTGCCTTGTCGAAGTAGAAGCGCAGCACGCCGGAAAAGGTTTCGACCAGGATCAGGCCGATGACCACCCACACGACGACGGTCGATTTATCGAATGACAGGATCGACGGCTTCTCGGCCGTCTTGTCCGCAGGGTTCAACTCCATGATGTCGGCCTTCTGAAGAGCGTCAGGAATTTCGGATGGGCAAAGCTACCGCCCTCGACCGCGACAGGCGGGTCGATAAGGGAAGAACTGAAGGAGGGAAGAGCAGGTCTGGAGCGAATGCTCGCAACGGCGTGACAAGGGATATATCAGACGCAGTTCACGGAGCTGTCAACTTTAAAGGTGTTGCAGGACCGGATTTATCCAGGAGGAGGCCGTTACATTCACAGCCTCTTTACCATCAGCAATCACGTTTGCGGATGAATCCGGTCCTGCAGGGTTATGGGTACTTGCGTCTGTCCGGAGCAGGCGGGAAGTACTGGTACAGCCAGGTCTCGCTCAGGGTGCGATCCCCGGTGCGGATGAACATGCGCATTTCCACCGGCTCTACCGAGTCGCTGTCAGGCAGCCAGTCGAAGGTGATGCGGTAACCCTTGATGTCAGGCAGTACCAGGATGTTGAAGTCCTGAACCTTGCCGTGGGAAACCTTCAGCACCGGCTCGATGCCTGTGCCTTCTGGCAGGCGGTCCAGACCGCCGCCGTGGAAGTCCACAGCAAAACGGCGTGCCCAGTATTTCGGGTAGTGCTCGCCGGGAGCCCAGCCTTCGGTGAAGCCGCCCATGCCCGAACGGGTCGCATTGACCTGAGCCAGCGGAGTGCTGACCGGTGGCAGAGGGCTCCAGAACAGCTTGTAACCGTAGTTGAGTGACTCGCCCGCCTTGACCTTGGCCTTGGGGGTCCAGAACACCACGATGTTATCCATCGTTTCGCCGGTGGTCGGGATCTCCAGCAGACTGATTTCGCCCTCACCCCATGCCGTGGTCGGCTCGACCCACAGGCTCGGGCGACGGTGGTACCAGACCACGGTGTCCTGATAGCTGGCAAAGTTGTGGTCGTACTGCACAAGGCCGAAGCCCTTCGGATCTTTATCAGAGAAGGCGTTGAACTGCAGTTTGGCCGGGTTGTTCAGCGGACGGCAGATCCACTCGCCGTTACCGCGCCACATGGCCAGCCGGTCGGAGTCGTGCAGTTGTGGGTGAATCGAGTCGCACATGCGGCGCTCGTGGGTGCCACAACTGAACATGCTGGTCATCGGCGTGATGCCCAGTTGCTCGATGTCGGCCCGCGCATTGATGTGTGCGTCGACTTCCATCACCACCTGACCGGATTGGCAATCGATGTCGAAGCGATACGCACCGGTGGCGCTCGGCGAGTCCAGCAGGGCGTAGACCACGAAACGGGTAGCGTTCTTGTCCGGCGTCTCGAACCAGAACTTGGTGAAGTCTGGAAACTCTTCCTGACGCTTGGCGTAGGTGTCGATGGCCAGACCGCGTGCCGACAGGCCGTACTGATTGTTGCCGTCCACTGCGCGGAAGTAGCTGGCACCCAGGAACGACACGATATCGTTGACGGCAATTTGCGGGGCCTTGAACAGTTTGAACCCGGCAAAGCCCAGGTCACCCTTGACCAGGTTCTTGTCGATGCCGCTGTTCTCGTAGTTGAACAGCTCGTGACGGAAATGCACTTCCCGCGCCTGTTTGGTCTTGGCGTCGAGGCTGTACATACGCACGGGGGTCTTGAAGCCCATGCCGACGTGGAAGAACTGCACGTCCAGTTGGCCTTTGACGTCGTTCCACAAGGAGTGCGCGGCGTCGTAGCGGATGGCGTTGAACTGCAACGGCGTCATGTCCGCCAGTACCGGCGGCAGCACCTGCTTGGTGCTGACATAGGCCTTGCCGGCCAGTTGTTTGGCGTGAGCCTGCAATGTCGGGAAATCGAAATGCTCTATCTCGCCGTCCGCAGCAGCGGCAAGTGCTCGCGCAGCAAAAAGCCCCGAGGCCGGCAAGCTGCTGTAGGCGGCCAACGCCATGGAAGCTTTAAGGAGATTCCTGCGATTCATAAAAGTGAAGCCTCTGAGTAATTCTGTGCGTCCTGCACAAGAAAATGGCGCGCCAACGACTCCTTGCCGAACGCAAACTACCCACAACAGATAACAAAGACGAGATGCTGTTCCAAAATAGGTGCAAAAAAATGCCGCTCATCGTCAATGAACAGGGACTGAGAGGGGCGAGTGGCGAGGGATTTCAGGGACGCTGCGGCAACACCGGGATGGCTGGTGACCGCTTGGCACAAGGCTTTCAGACGAGTCGGGTGCGGATGAGCGTTCAGGAAGGTGAGTGTGCGGGACGTCGGGAAGCCATTTGCCATGCAATATTCAGCAATCATTTTGCCATGCCTGTCGGGCACTCCAACCCGTTAATCGGGGGGTGTTCACAGGCTTGAATGCCAGATGCTTTTGTCGTTGCCCTGCTACAGTTTGTGAAAGATATAGTCACAATCATCGGGGGCGGCCAGCGGGACATGGTGTGCAAGCAGGCGCTCACGCAGTTGCGGATCGTCGGCCCGTACTTTCCAGTTTTCGCTCCAGTCCTCCACGGCGGCCTCCTTGCTGCTGCGTATCGCATCCATCAGTTGCAAACGCTCCGGGAAATAGACGGCGAATGCATCCTCCTTCCAACTGGCCACCTTGATGCCCAGTTGCGCGCAGACGGCTATCTTGGTTGCTGCATCAACGATGTCGGCCTGTCTGGACCGGTTGACCAGCGCCTGAAGTTCGGGATTGGCTACGCCATCGGTGCACAGAATGTCGCCGCTTTCCCAAGACTCGGGCGGACAGATCTTGTTGTCCTTGCTGACCTCGATGAATGGATTGATTTCCATCGGGTAAATCCGGCAGACCAGCGGGCGTTCTTCATAGATGCCGCACAGGTTGTCCGCCCGCAGATTCGGGCATTGCTCAAGGGCATTGCCAGCGAACACAGCAATAACGCGAATGCTGCTCTGGGCATCGTTGACCGCGACCGACCGGCCAGCGCTGTGGGCGTATTGTCTTGAGTCGGCTGGCCAGGTCAGCTCGTTGAAAGCCTCCAGTATCACCGCTACATCGTGTCCGCGAGCCAGCCATTGCTCGGCTTCGTTCAGCGTCAAGGGCACAAGACGACCTTTACAGCAGATCCCGCAACCCACGCAGTTATATCGGATTACATTGCTTTGCATGTTCCATACCTGGAGCTACAGATGCATTGGCACGGACGAGCCTGTGCTCAGGCTGGAAGCTTGAGCCAGACCGTCATTTTGTTTTGGGGTGTGAGCTATAGACCTGATCGGATTCCACGCTCGACGTCAGGACGGGTTGCCTGTTTACGGGCCAACTTGTAACCATTTATGTGACATACTTTTTCAAGCCTATATTTCGTAACGTTCATTACGAAAAGCTTTTATCCCGGCCGCGCAGACGCTGTCAAACATTTCGTAGCGATCATTATGAAAACAGTCGAATCTAAAAAATCGGGACGTCCGCTTTCTTTTGACCGCGATGTCGTACTTGAAAAGGCGATGTTTGCTTTCTGGGAACATGGCTATGAGTCCACGTCCATGGCCACGCTGACGAAAGCAATGGGGGTTACGGCTCCAAGCATCTATGCCGCCTTCGGAGACAAGAAACAGCTTTTCCTGGAGGCTGTGGATCTGTATCTAAAAAAGGGAATGGCTTCCAGGAAGGCGCTGGCTGCGAACGCAACCGTGCGTGAAAGCGTGCTGAGTTCATTGCGGCATGCGATAGAGATGTTTACGACCAATGCCGACTCTTCCGGGTGCCTGCTCGCCACGGCTGCGGTCAGTTGTTCGGAGTCGGCTGCTGATGTTCGCGAACATCTGGCTGCAATTCGCCGTGGCATGGAAGATGACCTCGTCTCAACGATCAGGGACGGTATCCAGAAAGGTGAACTTCCTCCTGGCACTGACGCTTCGGTTCTGGCCGGGTTTTTCATGGCAACCCTTCAGGGATTGGCGGCACTGGCACGCGACGGAGCGGATCGGCAGAGGCTGTTTGAGATCGTGGATGTGGCCATGTCTGTCTGGCCATCTCCTTCAGAGAGATAGCGGCCAGAGACGCGGAATCACCTGACGAAAGTTTCACGATAAGCGTTATATCGTAACGCTATCATTCACGGCATTAGTCAGATTCCGGGGTAGCGATGCGGGTTGATCTGGATGTAGGGCACGCTGACCTCGAAGGGCTGCCGCGCTTTCAACTGGCTGCACAGCAGGCCCGGCGCCTGAGTCGGCTCAGGTATCTGGTTGTCGGTGCGGGCATTACCGGGCTGGTGCTGGCGCTGTTCATCGATCTTTTTTCCCCAAGCTCCTTGTGGATGGCGGTGCTGGTCAACAGCGCGGCGGCCTTTTTGCTGCTGGCGGCGGGTCTGCAATCGGCTCTGTCGGTGGCCCGCTGGCGTGCTGGCGTCATGGGCACAGTCGCGCCGCTGGAACAGAGCCAGACGTTGCCGCAGATCGACGAAAGCGGCTGGTATGAGCGCCTGCTGACCCGCTTCAGCGATGCAGGCCAATCCTTGCTTGCCCAACTGGGCGCGTCGGCCTTGTGGCTCGCGGGCTGGTCGCTGCTGGCGCTGATCTGCATTCGTCTGGTCTGGAACCTGAGCTTGCCCGGCACCGAACTGTCTTCTGTCGCCAATCTGGCAGGCAGCCTCATGCTGCTGATGGCTTTCGGTTTGCTGGTGCTGGAGCGGCAGTTCAGTCACGAACAACGTGCCCAATGGCCCGAAGCCGGGCAACTGGCGCAACTGACCCGCATGGTGATCGGGGTCTTGCTGCTGGGTGCGCTGTGTCTGTTCTTCGCCAGTGTCGATCGTATCTGGCCGCCACGGCTGGCGGTACTGATCGGCATTCTGCCGACCTTGGTGGCCATCGAATTCCTGTTGCGCGCTGCGCTGTCGTTCTTCACCCCACGCAATGAGCGTCTTGAGCCTCGCCTGATGGCCAGCAGTCTCATGGCAGACCTGCTGCGCTGGCCGCCGCGCCCGTTGCTGGTGTTGCATCATGAATTGCACAACCGCTTCGGTATCGACCTGCGTCAGATCTGGGCGCTGAGCTACATACGACGCGCTTTTCTGCCGGTACTGGCGGTGGTTGCAGCCTTGGGCTGGGCGCTGACCGGCGTGCATGAAATCCCCATGCAGGGCCGCGGGATCTATGAGCGTTTCGGCAAGCCTGGCGAGGTGTTCGGGCCGGGCCTGCATGTCGGGTTGCCCTGGCCGTTCGGCAAGGTGCTGTCGGTGGAAAACGGAGTGGTTCACGAGATGGCCACCAGCGTTTCCGAAGCCAGTGCCGTGGAGCAGCTTCTGGACCCTGCCGAAGGTCCACCGCCTGTCAGCGCCAATCGCCTGTGGGACGCCAGCCACATCAATGAAAAATCTCAGGTCATCGCCAGCAGTGCAGGGGACAAGCAGAGCTTCCAGGTGGTGAACATGGATGTGCGCTTTGTCTATCGCATCGGCCTGAGCGATGCCGCCGCGCTGGCCGCGACCTACAACAGCGCCGATGTACCGACCCTGATTCGCAGCACCGCCAGCCGTGTGCTGGTTCATGATTTTGCTTCCCGCACGCTGGATGAATTGCTCGGTGAGCAACGCACAGGGCTGGCCGAAGACATTGGCAAGGCGGTGCAGGCGGATCTGCAGCGCCTGGACAGCGGCGTGGAAATTCTCGCCACGGTGGTGGAGGCCATCCATCCGCCAGCCGGTGCCGCCAATGCCTATCATGCCGTGCAGGCTGCGCAGATCGGCGCCCAAGCCTTGATCGCCCGAGAGCGCGGCGCAGCCAGTGCGCAAGCCAGTCAGGCGCAACTCAATGCCAGCGTCGCCCATGACCAGGCCAGCGCCAATGCCCGGGAAGTGCTGGCCACTGCCCAAGGCGCAGACCTGCGTTTCAGTGCCGAGCGCCAGGCTTACGCCAAGGCCGGGCAAGCTTTTCTGCTGGAGCAATACCTGACCCAGCTCAGCCATGGCCTGAGCAACGCCAGATTGCTGGTTCTCGATCACCGTCTGGGCGGCAACAGTGCGCCGACCATCGACCTTCGCACCTTCACCCCACCGGCAGACCCAACGGCGCCGCGTAAAGCCGTTCAGTAAGGAGTCGTCCCTTGAGTCTGTTCCATCATCACCATGATCATCACGACCACAGCGACCATGCCCATGCCGGGCATCATCACCATCACCACGACGAAGCTGCGGTGCCGGGGAAGCGCGCCTGGCTGCGCATGGGCCTGGCGGGTCTGCTGATCGTCTTTGCTCTGGCGGCGGCGAGTCTGGTGCAGGTTCGCTCCGGTGAGGCGACGGTGATTACCCGTTTCGGCAATCCGTCCCGCGTCTTGCTGGAGCCGGGCCTGAGCTGGCGCTGGCCTGCGCCGTTCGAGACGACGATTCCTGTGGACCTTCGCTTGCGTACCACCTCCAGCGGTTTGCAGGACGTGGGGACTCGTGATGGCCTGCGGATCATCGTTCAGGCCTATGTGGCGTGGCAGGTGCAGGGCGACGGGGACAACGTGCAGCGTTTCATGCGCGCCGTACAGAACCAGCCCGATGAGGCCGCCCGGCAGATCCGTACTTTCGTGGGTTCTGCGCTGGAAACCACGGCCAGCAGTTTCGACCTGTCGAGTCTGGTCAATACCGATGCCAGCAAGGTGAACATCACCGGCTTCGAGAACCAGTTGCGCCAGCAGATCGAGCAGCAGTTGCTTTCCACCTATGGCGTGAAAGTCCTGCAGGTAGGTGTCGAGCGTCTGACCTTGCCATCGGTGACGCTCAATGCCACGGTCGACCGGATGCGCGCCGAGCGTGAAACCATCGCCACCGAACGCACGGCTGCCGGCAAGCGCGAAGCCGCACAGATCCGTTCGGCCGCCGAGCGTGATGCGCGGATTGTCGAAGCCGATGCCACGGTCAAGGCCGCGGATATCGAAGCACAGTCGCGGGTCGAAGCCGCCGAGATCTATGGCCGCGCCTATGCGGGTTCGCCGCAGCTCTACAACCTGCTGCGTTCCCTCGACACCCTGGGCACGGTGGTGACGCCGGGCTCCAGGCTGATCCTGCGCACTGACGCTGCGCCGTTCCGGGTCTTGGTGGACGGGCCGCCCACGCTGGACGCCAAGAGCGGATCGCAACCATGAGCGAGCCTTCAAGCCCATGGTTGCAGGCCAGCCGCCTGGCGTTTCTGGGGTTGTATGGGGTGACGCTGCTGGCGGCATTGGGCTGGGTGACCTCCAACGTGCGGCAGATCGATCCCCAGAACCGCGCCGTGGTCATGCGTTTCGGTGAACTGGAACGGATACAAAACGCCGGTTTGCTGATTGCCTGGCCGCAGCCGCTGGAGCGTGTGGTTCTGCTGCCTTCGGCGGATCGGGTGATCGAGCGCCGGGTGGAAACCCTGCTGCGTTCGCCTCAGGCCCAGAAGGCCGATGAGGTTGCCACCTTTGCTGTGCCCATGAGTGATGCCCTGGCGGGCTCGGGCTTTCTGCTGACCGGCGATGCGGGTGTCGTGCAACTGGACGTGACGGTGTTCTACAAGGTGATCGACCCGTACGCCTTCGTCCTGCAGGGCGAACATGTGCTGCCTGCCCTGGACCGGCTGGTCAATCGCAGTGCCGTGACGCTGACGGCGGGGCGTGACCTGGACACCATTCTGGTTGCCCGTCCCGAACTGATCGGGGTCGACAGCCAGGCAGCTGAGCGGCGCGAGCGTCTGCGTGGCGATCTGGTGCGCGGTATCAACCAGCGTCTGGCCGAACTGGCTGCGACAGGTTCGGGCGTGGGCATAGAAGTGGCGCGGGTGGATGTACAGTCCAGTCTGCCCAAGGCCGCCGTCAATGCGTTCAACGCTGTGCTGACCGCCAGCCAGCAGGCGGATCAGGCCGTGGCCAATGCCCGTAACGAGGCAGAAAAACTCACCCAGGCTGCCAATCAGCAGTCCGACCGAACCTTGCAGGTCGCCCACGCCCAGGCGTCGGAGCGACTGGCCAAGGCCCAGACAGATACCGCGACCGTGGCCAGCCTCTCGCAGTCAGTCCAGAATCGTAATGATCCGGGTCTGTTGCAGCGCCTTTATCGCGAGCGCGTGCCGAAAATTCTCGGACAGGCCGGATCGGTCACGACGGTCAATCCCAAAGACGATTCCCGCCTGATCATTCAGGGAGCCGAACAATGAGTGGCGAAGCCGTTCACACCCACGCCAGACCCGAAGCGACCAGCCTGCTGAGCGGGGCGGAGCAACGTAGCGCGGCCCGTCAGTTGACCCTGGCCATGCTGGCTTTGGGCTTATTGGGGCTGGGCCTGATCTGGCGTTTGATTGCGCCTGAGCAGACCGGCGTCAGCCAGTTGCTGCTGGGTGCGGCCTCGCTGCTGGTGGCGATC
The DNA here is from genome assembly GCF_018343775.1 of Pseudomonas cichorii. NCBI lineage: Bacteria > Pseudomonadati > Pseudomonadota > Gammaproteobacteria > Pseudomonadales > Pseudomonadaceae > Pseudomonas > Pseudomonas cichorii. Next base: position 5,942,862 of record NZ_CP074349.1, on the reverse strand, counting down.
CCGGTGATCAGTGCTGGCTGGCACAGTTTGCGGCACCCGAGCCTGCACGGGATTACCGACCAGTTGATTGCTCTGGCGATGCTGGGCGCATGGGCTACAGGCGACCTCATGACGGCGGCGTTGCTGCCGATCATCATGATTTTCGGGCATGTGCTGGAAGAGCGTAGCGTCATCGGTTCCCAGGAAGCCATTCAGGCGCTTGGCCAGTTGACCCGCAGCCACGCGCGACTGATCAAGGCCGATGGCTGCGTGCATGAAGTGGATAACTCGACGCTGCAGGCGGGCGATCAGGTCGAGGTACGGGCTGGTGATCGGGTTCCAGCCGATGGCCGGGTGCTTTCCGGTCAGGCCAGCCTCGATACTTCCTCCATTACCGGTGAGTCCGTACCGCTGGAGGCTCAGGCGGGCATGGAAGTCTACGGCGGGGCGATCAACCTGGATGGCCTGCTGCGCATTGAAGTGACGCGCACCGGCGACCAGTCCACGCTGGGTAAGGTCATCGCGTTGATGCAGAACGCCGAGCGTTCCAAGCCGCCCATCACTCGTCTGCTGGAGCGCTATGCCGGCAGTTACATGGTGCTGGTTCTGTTGATTGCTGCGCTGACCTGGTTCATCACTCAGGATGCACAGGCGATGCTGGCCGTGCTGGTCGCTGCCTGTCCGTGTGCGCTGGTGCTTTCGGCTCCGGCCACGGCGATTGCCGGGATTGCCGTGGCTGCCCGTCACGGGATTCTGATCCGCAGTTCGGCATTTCTCGAAGAGCTGGCGGACCTGACTTCTCTGGTTGTGGATAAAACCGGCACCCTGACGTTTGGCACCTTGCGCCTGCAATCGATACAGGACAGCGCAGGGCATGCAGACCTGTTGCCACTGGCCGCGAGCCTCGGGTCGGCCAGCAGCCATCCGGTCAGTCGCGCACTGGCCGGGCTTGTGGATAAAGATCAACTGCTGCCGCTCAGCGATATTCGCGAGCGCCAGGGGCTGGGAGTGGTGGCTTCGACTGCCCATGGCGAAGCGGCATTGGGGCGTCCCGAGTTGTTCGAGCAACTGGGCATTGCCACGCCAGCGGTGCCCGAGCATGACGGCCCGCTGGCCGGGCTGGCGCTGGACGGCGTCTTTCAGGCCTGGTTGCTGTTGTCCGACACGCTCAAGCCCGAGGCAAATAAAGCGCTGGGCGAATTGCGTGAGCTGGGCCTGGGACGGCAATTGTTGCTGACTGGTGATCGCCAGACCGTGGCTGACACGCTGGCGCGGGAAGTGGGGATCGTCGATGTCCAGGCTCAGGCCCTGCCAGAAGACAAGCTCAACCGGGTCAAAGGTGAAATTGCCCAGGGCTTCAGGCCCATGGTGGTGGGTGACGGAATCAACGATTCGCTGGCCTTGAAGGCCGGTGTCGTCGGCGTCGCCATGGGCGCAGGTGGCGCCGATATCGCCCTGGCTTCGGCGGATATCGTGCTGATCGGCAGCGACTTGCGTCGCCTTGGCACTTGCGTGCGCCTGAGCCGTCTATGTCGTCAGACCTTGCAAGTGAACGTGGTCATTGGCCTGGGCTGGACATTGGCTATCGTTGCACTGGCAGCCTTCGGTTTGCTGGGTGTAGCGGGCGCCATGCTGGCCGCGGTGCTGCATAACCTCAGCACCTTGCTGGTACTGGGCAATGCCGGGCGGTTGCTGCGTTTTCAGGAGCCCTTACTAAAATTGTAAGACGGCGCTCAAGCTTGAAGAACTCCGTTACAAATTGATGGTCATTCAAGACTAGGGTGATCCATGAAAGGCTGCACGTTTGGCTCGAATCATTGGGCACAAGGCCGTTCCCTGTAATTTTTTCCCTGCCAATAGCCTCGGTTGCGGTTGAACCGCCTGGACTGCCCTTTTCCAGCTTCTGGATAGGGGGGCAATTGATATGAACGTGCAACTTCCATCGGCCTTGCAGAATCTCCACCTGCCATTGCGCCTCAAGCTCTGGGACGGCCATGAGCTGGATCTGGGGCCTGCGCCCAGTGTCACGATTGTCGTCAAGGACCCGCAACTGGTGTCCGATTTCAGCCACCCAAGTCTCGGCCTGCTGGGCAGCGCCTTTGTAGAGGGGCGGCTGGAGCTGGAAGGCTCCATCAGTGAAGTCATCAGGGTCTGCGACGAGCTGACCCGCGCCTTGCTGGAAAATGAAGACGCCAGCTCTCCCGTGCGAACCCGGCACGACAAGGCCACCGATGCGGCATCGATTGCCTATCACTATGACCTGTCCAACAGCTTTTACCAGCTCTGGCTCGATCAGGAGATGGTCTATTCCTGCGCCTACTTCAAGACCGGCAGGGAGACGCTGGAGCAGGCGCAGCAGGACAAATTCCAGCATCTGTGCCGCAAGCTGCGTCTCAAGCCCGGCGAGTACCTGCTGGATGTGGGCTGTGGTTGGGGCGGTCTGTCGCGTTTTGCGGCCCGGGAGTATGGGGTCAAGGTGTTCGGTATCACCTTGAGCCAGGAACAGTTGGCGCTCTCCCGTGAGCGAGTCAACGCCGAGGGTCTGCAGGACAGGGTCGAGCTGCAATTACTCGATTACCGCGATCTGCCTCAGGACCAGCGCTTCGACAAGGTGGTCAGTGTGGGCATGTTCGAGCATGTGGGTCACGGCAACCTGCCGCTCTATACCCAGTGTCTTTCGGGTGCAGTGAAGGAGGGCGGGCTGGTGATGAACCACGGTATTACCGCCCTGCATACCGATGGCCGTCCGGTGGGGCGTGGTGCCGGGGAGTTCATCGACCGTTACGTGTTCCCCAATGGCGAGCTGCCTCATTTGGCGATGATCAGCGCGCATATCAGTGACGCGGGGCTGGAAATCGTCGATGTCGAAAGCCTGCGCCTGCATTACGCCCGCACCCTGGAGCACTGGAGCGCTCGCCTTGAGGCGCGCCTGAGCGAAGCCGCTGCGCTGGTGCCCGAACACACCTTGCGTATCTGGCGGCTGTATCTGGCTGGTTGTTCCTATGCCTTCGCCAGAGGATGGATCAATCTGCACCAGATTCTGGCGGTCAAACCCTTTGCCCATGGGGGGCATAGCTTGCCGCTGACCCGTGAAGACATTTATCGCTGAGGCTAAAGGATTGGCGAGATCAACCTGGCCACGCGCATGCCCAACTGGTGCAGGTGGCGTGTTTCGCGGCTTTCCTCAAGGGAGATCTCGTGGCTCAGGTTGAAGTCGTCCGTCAGCATGGCTTCAACCTCACGAGCGAAATTCGTATCGACCGTCAGCAGCATCAGCTCGAAATTCAGCCGGAACGAACGGTTGTCGAGGTTGGCGCTGCCGATGGCGGTGATTTCGTTATCCACCAACACCACTTTCTGATGCAGGAAGCCCGGCTTGTAGCGGAACACCCGCACGCCAGCCCGCACGGCATCGAAGGCGAAGAGGGTGGAGGCGGCGTACACCACGTAATGATCGGGACGCGACGGCAGCAGCAGCCTGACATCGACACCGCGCAACACCGCCAGATGCAAGGCTGCCGTCACGGCTTCGTCGGGGATGAAATAAGGGCTGGTGATCCATACACGCTCGGTTGCCGCGTGGATGGCTTCGACAAAGAACAGCGAACAGGTTTCCTGCGCATCAGCCGGGCCGCTGGCCAGCAATTGGCACAGCACGCCCTGTTCGGGAAAGGATTCAGGGAGGTTCATGGGGGGTAATTCACGGGTGGCCCAGAACCAGTCTTCGGCGAATGACTCTTGCAGGCAGGCCACCACCGGGCCGATCACCTGCACATGAGTATCGCGCCAGGGTGAGAGTGGCGGCTTGAGGCCCAGGTATTCATCACCGACGTTGTGCCCGCCCAGATAGCCTTTCAGCCCATCGACCACGACTATCTTGCGGTGGTTGCGGAAGTTGATCTGGAAGCGATTGAGCCAGCCGCCATGGGTGGCAAAGGCCTTGATCTGCACACTGCCTGCGCGCAGCTTTTCGCTGTAGGAAGCGGGCAGGGCATGGCTGCCTATCCGATCATAGAGCACGAAAATCGCCACACCCTCGGCGGCCTTTTTCAGCAGCAGGGTTTGCAGACGGCGGCCGAGTTCGTCGTCATGAATGATGAAAAACTGTACGAGGATCGTCTGCCGGGCCTGCTCGATGGCGGCGAACATGGCATCGAAACTGGCCTGGCCATTGATCAGCAATTTGACTTCGTTATTGGCCAGAGCCGGCATGCGCCCAAGTTTGGGCATAGCGCGCAGCGAGGCATAAGCGTCCGAACGCCGTGCGGCCACGGCCTCCTCGATCCAGGGCCGCCAATTCAGGTTGGTGATAGCGTTGCGCATTTCGCTGTTGGCGTCACGGCGGGCCTTGATATAGGCATCGAACGAACTGCGTCCGAAGACCAGATAAGGGATCAGGGTGAAGTAAGGAATGAAGAACAGCGGCATCGCCCAGGCAATCGCGCCTTGCGCGGTGCGCACGGTCAGCAATGCATGGATGGCGGCAACTGCGCCCACCAGATGAATGAACGCCAGGATGTAGCCGAAGAAGTACGGGCTATGGAAATCCATACGTAAACAATGCTCCTCACTTTTGCGCCTATAACAGACCACAGCCGCTCGGGATTGTCGCTATTTTAATCGCGGTGCAACTGGTCAACGCTTCTGTCGTCTAAGATGCGTCGGCCCGCTCAGGCTTGTCTGGGCAATGTTCTTACGAGGATTTTTAAATGAACAAACGCGCGTTGGCGTTGATGTTTTGTCTGGCAGCCCCCGTGGCTCATGCACAGATGCTGCAACCGGGCTTGTGGGAGCTGACCTCCAGCAACATGCAAGTCGATGGTCAGGCGCTGCCGGATCTGCAACTGATGCTGGGCCAATTGAAGAACCTGCCGCCTGAGCAGCGCGCCATGATGGAACAGATGATGCAGAAGCAAGGCGTCACGCTGGGTGGGCAAGGCGTACGGTTCTGCCTGACCGAAGCACAGGTCAAGTCGGACGATATTCCCCTGACCGATCCTAAATCCGGCTGTTCGCAGAAGATCACTGCTCGCAACGGCCAGACCTGGAACTTCCAGTTCAGTTGTCCCAAGGCTCAAGGCACCGGGCAGGCACAGTTTCTCAGTAATCGCGAGTTCACCACCAAGGTGGTCGGCACCTTCAATGCTACCGGCCAGCAACAGAACGGCAGCATGGATACTCGTGCCGTCTGGCTAGGGCCGCAGTGCGGTGCAGTCGCTCCACGGAGCTGATGACGTTCCACGTGGAACATTTTTCTTTTCGGTCATGTACTTACTGCCCGTAATTAGAGGATTCTCGTCGGTGCCAATCTTCATGTAAGGCTTCAAGTTTCACTTGTAACATGGTGTTATGTTATTACTATTGTTGCGGTGATACTTCATGAGCCGGGATGCTCGCCTTGTTTCGTGAGACCTGCCATGCACCGACGTCAAATCCTGCTCAACATGCTTCTGGCCAGCGCTGCGCTGGCCTTGCCTTTTGGGGCCAGTGCCACGCAGATCCGCAATGCACGGCTATGGCGTAGCGATGACAAGCTGAGGCTGGTGCTCGACCTGAGCGGGCCAGTGCAATACAAGACATTCACCCTGGTTGCGCCTGACCGTTTGATCATCGATGTCAGTGGCTCTCGGCTGACCGGTGATTTCAGTCAACTGGCGCTGGATCGTACGGTGATCAAGTCGATCCGTTCCGGACATTACGGCCATTGCGACGACACGCGCATCGTGCTGGACCTCACTGCTCCTGTGCAGCTCAACAGCTTTCTGCTCGGGCCGGAAGGCGGGCAGGGCCATCGCCTGGTGCTGGACCTGAGTTCCACCGCCAGTGCGCCGGTGCAGATGGCCGCTGTCGCGCCGCCGCCTCCGGTTCAGGCGCAGGCCACTGATAAGGCTCATCCGAAGCGGGACATCATGGTGGTGGTCGATGCCGGGCATGGCGGCAAGGACCCTGGCGCTGTCGGTTCCCGAGGCGAGCGGGAAAAGGACGTTGTACTGTCCATCGCTCAACTGCTGGCCAAGCGCTTGAAGCGTGAAAAAGGCTTCGATGTGCGGCTGGTGCGCAACGATGACTTCTTTGTGCCTCTGCGCAAGCGCGTGGAATTTGCCCACAAGTCCAAGGCCGACATGTTTATCTCGGTGCATGCCGATGCTGCGCCGCGCCTGACGGCTTCCGGCGCTTCGGTGTTCGCTCTGTCCGAAGGCGGCGCGACATCCGCGACGGCGCGTTTCATGGCTCAGCGTGAAAACGGTGCCGACCTGCTGGGCGCCACCTCGTTGCTCAATCTCAAGGACAAGGACCCGATGCTGGCTGGCGTGATTCTCGACATGTCGATGAACGCCACCATCGCCGCCAGCCTGCAACTGGGCCATACCGTACTCGGCAGTCTTGAAGGCATTACCACGCTGCATCAGAAACGCGTGGAACAGGCCGGGTTCGCGGTGCTCAAGTCACCGGATGTGCCGTCGATCCTGGTGGAAACCGGTTTTATCTCTAACAGTCGCGACAGTCAGCGGCTGGTGACGGCGCGCCATCAGCAGGCCGTTGCCGATGGTCTGTTCGAGGGGTTGCAGCGTTACTTCCAGCGCAACCCGCCGCTGGATTCCCACATGGCCTGGGTTCAGGAACAGAAGAAACAGGCCCAGGCCTGATGAGGCTCAGTGGCAGCCATTCAGGCGGCTACAAGTGATCTTGCTGCGTGTGCCATCGGAGCTGGAAACCCGTGTGATGGTGGTCCAGCCGATACGCTGGATGGTGCCTATCCAGGCATCGCCATTCGAGGCCAGGCCGGTGAAGAAGGTCAACTGATCGAACCGGCTGTTGGTCTGCGCCCAGCGTTTTTTACCAATCACTTCATAGCCCCGCAAATATGTGGTCGAACCCGCTGTGGCGACGCTGTAGCCATTGCCTTGCGCATCGCTGCACGCCAGCAGGGTCGCGCTGCGAGTGCAGGTCGCCATATCCACGCTGGGCCGCGGGCCTGCGGCCATTATTTGAGTGCTGATCAATAGCAGTAACGTGAACAAGCCTTTTGAAATGTGTTTCACGCAGACGCCCTTTGTCGAACGGGTTGGCAATTTTGCATCGTTATACTATAACATTGGCGGGTGATTAGAGCTGGCTGCCAAGGTGTCGATAACAGACCCGGTGCAGCCTACATCAACAAGGTGCAAGCCTTGCAACCTGGCCCGAGAATCCTGATGTCGAATCGTCTGCCTGTTACCGTTCTGTCCGGTTTTCTTGGAGCCGGGAAAAGCACTCTCCTCAATTACGTGCTGCGCAATCGCGAAAATCTTCGAGTCGCCGTTATCGTCAACGATATGAGCGAGATCAACATCGATGGCGGCGAAGTTCAGCGCGATGTCAGCCTGAACCGTGCTGAAGAGAAGTTGATCGAGATGAGCAACGGCTGCATCTGCTGCACCTTGCGCGAAGACCTGCTCGAAGAGGTCAGCCGTCTGGCTCAGGACGGGCGCTTCGATTACCTGCTGATCGAATCCACGGGTATTTCAGAACCCCTGCCGGTGGCCGAAACCTTTACCTTTCGCGATGAAGCGGGTAACAGTCTGGCGGACATGGCGCGTCTGGACACCATGGTGACCGTGGTCGATGGCGTCAACTTCATGCTCGACTATCAGGCTTCCGAAAGCCTGGCCACCCGTGGTGAAACCCTGGGCGAAGACGATGACCGCTCGATTACCGACCTGCTGATCGAGCAGATCGAGTTTGCGGATGTGATCCTGCTCAGCAAGATCGACCTGATCAGCTCCAGCGAACGCGAAGAACTGATGGCCATCCTTAAGCGCCTCAATGCCCATGCCGAGATCGTGCCGATGGTCATGGGGCAGGTGCCGCTGTCGACCATCCTCAACACCGGCCGTTTCGACTTCGAGCGTGCTTCCCAGGCACCGGGCTGGCTCAAGGAAATGCGCGGCGAGCACGTGCCGGAAACCGAAGAGTACGGCATCGCTTCCACGGCTTACCGGGCGCGTCGGCCTTTCCATCCGGAGCGCTTTTTCAGCTTTATCGACCGGCCATGGACCAACGGCAAACTGCTGCGCTCCAAGGGCTTCTTCTGGCTGGCGAGCAAATACAAGGACGCCGGTAGCTGGTCCCAGGCTGGCGGCCTGATGCGCCACGGCTTTGCGGGCCGCTGGTGGCGCTTCGTGAGTCGCGCACACTGGCCTCAGGATCAGGAGAACATTACGTCGATCATGGACAACTGGTCGCCTGAAACCGGTGATTGCCGCCAGGAACTGGTGTTCATCGGGCAAAACATCGACTTCGCCCAGCTCACCGCCGAGCTGGATACTTGCCTGCTCACCGATGACGAACTGGCCATGGGCGTGGAAACCTGGCGCTTGCTGCCCGACCCGTTTGGCGACTGGCACGCCGAGGAGGCTGCCTGATGCTCGCTCCGGTCTTGAAGTTCCAGCCCCGCGCCCGTCAGGTGCAGGGCAATACCCCTGAAGTGCTGGGACAGGTGCTGGAGGACGGCGTCAATCTGTCGGTCTGGCAGCGCCAGTTGCCTGCGCATATCGAGGACTTCGGCGCCTTGCTGTTGTCCTTGAACGAGCCTTTGGCGGAGTCCATGACCCTGGACGTGCAGGGCGGCGATGTCGAACCCAACCTGCAAGGCCTGGCCTCGGGCTATGCCGACCTGCAGGGGTATGACGGGTTTATCGCAGACGTGTCGTGGCTGGTCAGCGCCTATGCGTGCCTGCTGGGCGCCGAGTGCGTCGGTCTGCGCCTGCGTGCGCTGGACAAGGCCATGTGCCCGCGCTTTCATGTGGATCACGTGCCGGTGCGGCTGGTCACCACCTATGCCGGGATCGGCAGCCAGTGGCTCAAGGAACACGCCATCGACCGCAAGCAGCTTGGCAGTCCTGAAGCCGAACCGCAGGACCCGGATCGAATCCAGCAGATCGATTGCGGTGCAGTGGCCTTGCTCAAGGGCGAGCGCTGGAGCGGCAACGAAGGTTTGGGGCTGGTGCATCGTTCGCCGCAACTGGAGCGCAACGAACGGCGTCTGATCCTGACTCTGGACTGGCTGGCTTAATTGGGCGTCAGCCACTTGCCCTTGCTTTGCCCCTCACAAAACGGCTTGAGGTAAAGCGCGTCACTGGCAATGCCGTAATAGTGGATATTCTCGTGATAGGGCATATTGGCGACCTGTGCGTTGCTGCAGATGCCAAAGGCGCCGGCCGGGCAGCTTTCCGAGAAGGTCACTTCTGTTTTCTGACCTGCCAGTTGCGGTTTGCAGAAGCCGTCTCGAAACAGGTCTTTCGGGATATTCAGGTTTTCCTGACAGACTTTGACGTCTAACCTCTCTGCCTGACTGTGCACCAGACACGCTTGGGCCCCTACCTTGCCGGATGTCATTGCCAGCAGCATCAATGCCAATCGAACGGGCAGCCTCAGGGCTCTCATTGTCAGCTTTCCTTCATCATTGTTTGCAAACGACACTCTCAGAAGCGACTCCAGATGCTGCAGAACATCCCGACCCATGTGATCGGTGGCCCGCTGGGCGCCGGCAAGACCAGCCTGATCAAGCACCTGCTGAGCCAGAAACCGGCCGATGAGCGCTGGGCGGTGCTGATCAACGAGTTCGGCCAGATCGGTCTGGATGCTGCGCTCCTGAGCGTGGACGTCGATGGTATCGCACTTGGCGAAGTGGCTGGCGGCTGCCTGTGTTGCGTCAACGGCGTGCCGTTTCAGATCGGCCTTGGGCGTCTGCTTCGCAAGGCGCGGCCCGACCGGTTGTTCATCGAACCTTCAGGCCTTGGTCATCCGCTGCAACTCATGGCTCAGTTGCGCCAGGCGCCCTGGCTGGGCGTGCTCAGTGTTCAGCCTGGCGTGATGGTGCTGGACGCCATGAACATGGCGGCAGGCCAGCCGCTACCGGCCACCCAGCAGCAAGCGCTGGCGGAGGCGGGGCTGGTGGTGATGAACAAGTCACAGAACATCGACGAAGCATCACGTCAGCGGCTGGCTGAGGCATTGCCGGCACATTCGCTGGTCTGGGTCGAGCAAGGGCAGCTTGAGTTGGCGCACTTGCCGGGCTTTGCGCAGCGAAGTGCTGTGGATAACCGCGCTGTGGATAACCTCGTTCTGCCCCGAAGTCTCGGGCCACTGCCTGCCGTGTGGACTGATCCGAAGGAGCCGATCTGCCTGAGTCAGGAGAGTGCGGAGGGCTGGAGTATCGGTTGGCGCTGGCATCCTTCCCGGCAATTTGACCTGGAGAAGCTGACCCAGTGGCTGGAAAGCCTCGCCTGGCGGCGTGCGAAGATGGTTATCCACAGCCCCGAAGGCTGGTTTTCAGCCAATGGGCTGGAGGGCTCGCGCCTTGAATGGCAAGGCAGCGAGTGGCGTCAGGATTCGCGTCTGGAACTGATCTTCCAGACACCACAGGACAGCGCAACGCTAAAGGCGCAATTGGCTCACTGCTTGCGTTGCTGATGAGTCTCGCGCCACTTGTTCATTTCGATGATTTCGGCGCTAGGTGGTGGCGTTTTAATTTCAAACGGGTAGGGTGCGAGTTCGATCTGCGCCGAATGGGCACCGAACATGGTGATAGTGCCCGGATGACGCTGTTCGCCGGTAACCGTGAACTCGAAGCCATAGATGCGTGCCAGACGCCTGTGGCCTTGCGCATCGCGGACAAAGGCCAGGCGGCGCAGGGCGACATTGCCGTCCAGCAGTTCCAGATCGAGTCGGGCGCAATGCTGTTTGACGCGCTCCAGCGCCCGCTCGCGCAGACCGTGGGCATGCCACAACCAGGCTGCCGCACTTGCGAACAGCATCAGCACGAAAATGTTTCCCAGGGTCAGCATGGCAGAGTGCTCCTACGCAGGAGTCTTCAGCTTAACTGCCCAAAGTGATTTACAGCCATACTGCGCGACTTAAATTTCTTATTACTGCATTTGCATCGTGTTCAGGATCTTCCCATGAAACGTACACCCCACTTGCTCGCCATTCAGTCTCACGTGGTATTCGGCCACGCAGGCAATGGCGCAGCGGTGTTCCCCATGCAGCGTATCGGGGTCAATGTCTGGCCGCTCAACACGGTCCAGTTCTCCAACCACACCCAATACAAGCAATGGGCCGGCGAAGTGCTGGCTCCGCAGCAGATCCCGGCACTGATCGAAGGTATTGCGGCGATTGGTGAGTTGGGTAACTGCGATGCCGTGCTTTCCGGTTACTTGGGCAGCGCGGCGCAGGGGCGGGCGATTCTGACGGGTGTGGCGCGTATCAAGTCGGCCAACCCCAAGGCGCTGTACTTGTGCGACCCGGTGATGGGGCATCCCGAGAAAGGTTGCATCGTCCCGGCTGAGGTCAGCGATTTCCTGCTGGAAGAAGCGGCGGCAGTGGCGGACTTCATGTGCCCGAACCAGCTGGAACTGGACAGCTTTTCCGGTCGCAAGCCTGAATCCCTGCTCGATTGCCTGGCCATGGCCCGAGCGTTGCTGGCACGAGGTCCCAAGGCTGTGGTGGTCAAACACCTGGATTACCCCGGCAAGGCGGCCGACGGTTTTGAAATGCTGCTGGTGACCGCCGATGCCAGTTGGCACTTGCGCCGTCCGCTGCTGGCCTTTCCGCGTCAGCCGGTGGGCGTGGGTGATCTGACGTCCGGGTTGTTCCTGGCGCGTGTATTGTTGGGGGACGATCTGGTCGCTGCTTTCGAGTTCACGGCTGCGGCGGTGCATGAAGTGCTGCTGGAAACCCAGGCCTGTGGCAGCTATGAGCTGGAGCTGGTACGGGCGCAGGACCGGATTGCCCATCCGCGGGTGCGGTTTGAGGCGGTACGGTTGTAATGTTTTCGCGAATGAATTCGCTCCTACCGATCGAATTCATTCGCGAACAACGTATTACAGGGATTCTTCCTTGATTTCCTGATAACGCTTTTCCAGCTCCTGGCGAATCTGGCGGCGTTGCTGGGCCTGGATGAAGCGGCGTTTGCCTTCAGCCGTTTCAGGCTCCAGCGGCGGGACGCTGGCTGGCTTGCGGTTGTCGTCCACCGCGACCATGGTGAAGAAGCAACTGTTGCTGTGGCGCACCGAGCGCTCGCGGATGTTCTCGGTCACGACCTTGATCCCGACCTCCATCGAAGTATTGCCGGTGTAGTTCACCGAGGCCAGGAAGGTCACCAGCTCACCGACGTGAACCGGCTCGCGGAAAATCACCTGGTCCACGGACAGCGTCACCACATAGCGACCGGCATACCGGCTGGCGCAGGCGTAAGCGACTTCATCCAGGTACTTGAGCAACGTACCGCCATGCACATTGCCAGAGAAGTTGGCCATGTCCGGGGTCATCAATACAGTCATCGACAGCTGGGCGTTTCCGGGTTCCATAGCGTACTCACACGGTCAAGGTCATCATGAGTGGCGCCTTATGCTGGCGCTCACGAGGGTGGTTCAACTACCTGCAACAGACAGTTATCGGGACGCTGGCGGAGTGAATGCCGTCACGCTTGAGGTCTATCTGTTTCCATATATTGCACCGGCTTTCTCTCGACGGGTGCAGTGTTACTCTCCCAAAACCCGTGGATCGGGTTTTTTCTTACGCTTTTAGTAGCGTTTTATTGATGCAACTTCCGACTTTTCAGCTTCGCTGGCTATTCGGGAGCTTCAGGCATCATTTATCAATAAGGAGCCACACCCATGCATGCCGTCAATTTTATCCAGGATTTGGCAGTGATCATGCTGGTGGCGGGTGTGGTGACCATTCTCTTCCATCGCCTCAAGCAGCCGGTGGTGCTGGGCTATATCGTTGCAGGCTTCATCATTGGTCCGCATACGCCGCCAGTCGGGCTGATCCATGACGAAGACACCATCAAGACCCTCGCAGAGCTTGGGGTGATCTTCCTGATGTTCTGCCTGGGGCTGGAGTTCAGCCTGCGCAAGCTGTTCAAGGTCGGAGCCACGGCGTTCATCGCGGCCTTTCTCGAAATTGCCCTGATGATCTGGATCGGCTACGAAATCGGCCAGTTCTTTGGCTGGAAAACCATGGACTCGCTGTTCCTGGGCGCAATCCTGGCGATTTCCTCGACCACCATCATCGTCAAGGCGCTCAATGACCTGAAGATGAAGAACCAGCACTTTGCCCAGCTGATTTTCGGGGTGCTGATCGTCGAAGACATTCTGGGTATCGGCATCATAGCCCTACTGTCGGGGATCGCGGTCAGTGGCTCGGTGAGTTCCGGTGAGGTCTTTTCCACGGTCGGTAAACTGTCCTTGTTCATGATCGTGGCTCTGGTAATCGGCATTCTGCTGGTGCCGCGACTGCTGTCTTACGTCGCGAAGTTTGAAAGCAACGAAATGCTGCTGGTGACTGTGCTGGGCCTGTGTTTCGGTTTCTGCCTGCTGGTGGTGAAGCTGGAATACAGCATGGTGCTGGGTGCGTTCCTGATTGGCGCGATCATGGCCGAATCTCGCCAGTTGGTGAAGATTGAGCGGCTTATCGAGCCCATTCGTGACATGTTCAGCGCCATCTTCTTCGTTGCCATTGGCTTGATGATCGACCCGAAAGTCCTTCTGGAATATGCCTGGCCCATCGCGCTGATTACCGTCGCCGTTGTACTGGGCAAGATGCTGTCCTGCGGGCTCGGGGCATTCATTGCCGGTAACGATGGGCGTACCTCGCTGCGCGTCGGCATGGGGCTTTCACAGATTGGCGAGTTTTCCTTCATCATCGCGGCGCTGGGCATGACCTTGCAGGTCACCAGCGATTTTCTCTACCCCGTGGCGGTGGCGGTTTCGGCCATTACTACGCTGCTGACTCCCTACCTGATTCGCGCTGCCGACCCGCTGTCGCTGCAACTGGCGTCCATCGTGCCCCGTCGCGTGGCGCGGGTGTTCAACATGTACGGCGAATGGCTGCGCAGCATCCAGCCTCAAGGGCAGGGCGCTGTGCTGGCGTCGATGATCCGGCGGATACTGCTGCAAGTCGGGGTCAACCTGGCGCTGGTGATAGCGATCTTCTTCAGCGGTGGCTATTTCGCCGGGCGTATCGGCGCTTACATGAGTGAGTGGGTCAGCGATGTGGGTCAGCAGAAGGCCTGGATCTGCGGGGCAGCATTACTGCTGTCGCTACCTTTCCTGATTGCGGCGTACCGCAAGCTCAAGGCGCTGTCGATGCTGTTGGCGGAGATGGGTGTGAAGCCTGAAATGGCCGGGAGGCATACCGTGCGGGTCCGCAAGGTGGTGGCTGAGGTGATTCCGCTGCTGTCGCTGGTGGTGATCTTCATTCTGCTGGCAGCTCTCTCGGCGAGCATTCTGCCGACAAGCGAGTTGTTACTGGTGATCGTGCTGATTGCGGCGGTGGTTGCAGCATTGCTGTGGCGCTGGTTCATCCGCGTGCATACGCGGATGCAGATTGCCCTGCTGGAAACCCTGGGCAACAACAATCAGGAGTCGTCCGGGCATTGAGCCCGGCGATACCTGTGTGTGGGGTGTCTCAGCTTTCCAGCCAGACGTCCCGTGCCCAGTGCCAGACAGATTCCCAGTTCTCTTCGGTCACCAACTCTTCTTCGCCGGACCACAGCACGACGGTGCCATCTTCTTCGACGCAGTAATAGTCATCGCCGTCCTGACAGATAGGGATCAGTTCACGAGGCACACCCAAGTCCCACGCAGTTGCGGCGACATCCGGCAGATAGGTGTGTGACTGAGGATCGGTAACGGTGACTGGCTCAAGGCTGCCATACACGACGTCGCTGACGGTCAGAAGAAATTCTTTGAAGACGTAAGGGATATTGATAAACAGCTGTTCCTCGATCTCGACGAGTTGGTCCTCGTCAGGCAGTTCGAGGGGAACCGGAACCGGCTCGTTTTGTTCACGCAATTGTTCGATGACTTCTTCCACGACATGGGTCCTCTAAGCTTGATGGCGCGGGTTATACAGTAGCCTAAAGCTTTTCTCAAAATAACTACCCGATCGGATAGGCTCTGTACGAAAAATCCTGGTCTGCCTGCTTTCAATTCGCATCAAGCGTCGGACCTTTCAGACTTGCATTTGTTAGCTGCAGGCGAACAAAAATAAAAAACCCCGGAACAAGTCCGGGGTTATGTGCTGCTGGATGTGCCTGGGGATCAGCCGTTCTGGCGAATACCGGCAACCAGCCAGGGTTGGCTGTCGCCCTGGGCGCGTTCCATGTTCCAGCTTTCGCTGAACACTTCGCCCTGGTCAAAGCGCGAAGTCTTGGAGACGCCGGAGAAGGTCAGGGTCGCGATGGTTTTGTCAGCGCGATCATCCACACCTTCCAGCTGGACGCTCAGGTTGTCGATGTAGGTCGACTGGAAACCGTCGCCCAGATCGGCACGTTCCTTTTTCAGGAATTGCAGCATCTGTGGCGTCACGAACTCGGCGATCTTGTCCATTTCGTTCGCATCCCAGTGCTGCTGCAGCGACTGGAAGTGGCTGCGGGCGGCTTCCAGGAAGCGCTCTTCGTTGAACCAGGCCGGAGCGTTGATGACCGGAGCCGCAGGAGCTGACGACGCGCCACCGAAGATCGAGTTTTGCGCGGGCTGGCTGGTTTCACGCTGGTAAGGAGCACCGGCACCGGCCATTTTCGGCTGTTGCTGCTGACGACGACGCGCAATGAAGCGGAAGATCAGGAAGGCGATAAGGCCCATGATCAGGATGTCGAAGATCTGCAGGCCGTTGAAGCCGTCACCCATGAACATTGCAGCCAGCAGGCCACCGGCAGCGATACCGGCCAATGGGCCCAACCAGCGTGAAGCGCCACTGGCAGCGGCAGCCGGACGACCGGCAGCGTTAGGAGCAGCAGCCGGAGTGGCTGGAGCGGCCTGGCGTGCCTGGTGCGACGGTGCCGAGCCCATGCTCTTGCCACCACCAAAACGTGCGGCGTTCACATCCAGACTCATGGTGAGCCCGATGCACAGCGCCAGAGCCATGCTTAGAAAACGTTGCATAAGGGTATTCCCGTTGTATGAATGCATGCGCGCCATGTTGCACAGGAGGGCAGTCGATGGCTAGTGCGTTAATGTTTCGGACTTTTGCATGAGGTCCGTAAGACCTGTCTATTTGGGCGGTAGGCGGTGAAATAAAGTGCTGTAGGAATTTTCTTCCACGCCCCAGTAGCGAATTCATTCGCGAATGAATTCGCTACTGGGTGGGATCAGATCGGGACCAGCTTCGCATAGCCCATCATCAGCCACTTGCTGCCTTCGGAGAAGTTGACCTGCACCCTGGCCTGGGCGCCGGAGCCCTCGAAATTCAGGATCACGCCTTCACCGAATACGGCGTGCTGTACGTGCTGGCCCAGCGTGAACTGGGTTTCGGGGATGCCGGTGCCCGTGAACAGGCTGCTGTTGCTGACTTTCTGGGTGCCACCGAAAGGACGACTGACGCTATTGGACAGGCGCACTTCCTGGATCAGCGTCGGCGGAATCTCGCGAACGAAGCGCGACACCTTGTTGTAGGTTTCGCTGCCATACAGGCGACGGGTTTCGGCGTAAGTCATCACCAGTTGCTGCATGGCGCGGGTGATACCGACGTAAGCCAGACGGCGTTCTTCTTCCAGACGGCCGGGCTCTTCCAGGCTCATCTTGTGCGGGAACAGCCCTTCTTCCATGCCCACCAGAAACACGTAAGGGAATTCCAGGCCCTTGGCGCTGTGCAGGGTCATGAGCTGAATGCTGTCTTCGTGCTCCTGAGCCTGCGTGTCGCCAGCTTCCAGCGACGCATGGCCGAGGAAAGCTGCCAGCGGGGTCAGTTCTTCATCGTCTTCATTGTTCTCGAAGTTGCGCGCAGCGCTGACCAGTTCCTCAAGGTTTTCCACCCGTGCCTGACCTTTTTCACCTTTTTCCTGCTGGTGATAAGTGATCAGCCCCGATTGCTCGATGACGGTCTGGGTCATCAGGTGCAAGGGCATTTCCATGACCTTGGCCGAGAGGTTTTCGATAAGTTCCATGAACACGTTCAAGGCACCGGCAGCGCGGCCGGTCAGGCCCTTGTTGGCCACCAACTGACGCATCGCTTCCCACATGGAGATGTCGGTATGGCGGGCATGCTCGCGAATCGCCTCGACCGTCTTCTCGCCAATGCCCCGTGCGGGAACGTTGATGACCCGCTCCAGCGCGGCATCGTTGCCACGGCCTTCCAGCAGGCGCAGATACGCCATGGCGTTCTTGATCTCGGCGCGCTCGAAGAATCGCTGGCCGCCGTAGATGCGGTAAGGAATGCGCTCGCGCAGCAAGGCTTCTTCCAGCACCCGCGACTGGGCGTTGGAGCGATACAGAATGGCAATGTCGTTACGCGACAGGCCGGTCTTCAAGGCGCTTTCGATGGTTTCGACCACGTAGCGCGCTTCGTCGTGTTCGTTGAAGGCGGCATACAGGTTGATCAGATCGCCATCGCCCACGTCGGTCCACAGCTCTTTGCCCAGGCGACCGCTGTTATTGACGATCAGGCCGTTGGCAGCCTTGAGAATGCTTGCCGTCGAGCGGTAGTTCTGCTCCAGACGGATGACTTCGGTATCCGGGAAGTCCGACGAGTACTGATGAATGTTCTCGATCTTCGCGCCACGCCAGCCATAAATGGACTGGTCGTCATCGCCCACCACCATCAGGCTGTCGCCGCCCTGGGCCAGCAGTCGCAACCAGGCGTACTGCACGGCGTTGGTGTCCTGGAATTCGTCCACCAGCACATGGCGGAAGCGCCGCTGGTAGTGCGCCAGCAGGCCGGGATGATCGCGCCACAGGTCCAGCGCACGCAGCAGCAGTTCGGAGAAGTCGATGACGCCGGCGCGCTGGCAGGCGATTTCATAGGCTTCGTAGATCGACTTCATGGTGGCCAGGAACAGATCGCCGCCGGCCTGGATATGTTTGGGGCGCAGGCCTTCGTCTTTCTGGCCGTTGATGAACCACTGGGCCTGACGTGCAGGCCAGCGCTGTTCGTCCAGCCCCAGTTCGCGGATCACGCGCTTGACCAGACGTTGCTGGTCGTCGCTGTCCAGAATCTGGAACGTCTGTACCAGCCCCGCTTCCTGCCAGTGTGCACGCAGCAGGCGATGCGCCAGCCCGTGGAAGGTGCCGACCCACATGCCTGCCGGGCTGATGCCCATCAGTTGCTCGATGCGATGACGCATCTCGGCGGCGGCCTTGTTGGTGAACGTCACCGACAGGACCGAATGCGGGGAGGCTTGCTCGACCTGCATCAGCCATGCGATGCGATGCACCAGCACACGGGTTTTACCGGAACCAGCGCCGGCCAGGACCAACTGACGACCCAGAGAGGCAGCTACGGCCTGACGCTGGGCATCGTTGAGGGAATTCAAAAGGAGAGAGAGATCATCGCGCATCGCCGCATTCTAGGGTGCTGCGCCATGGCGGGCAAACCATGCTTTGTCATGGGTAATAAAAAAGTCGTCGATGCTGACGATCGGTCATGTGCGACGGCGAATGGCGTCCCCTGTGTCGAAGTTGTGCAGAACAGCGCTGAAAGTCACCGTTTTATGATGGCGGCAGTTTGGTCTAGCCCAGCGCTTGTGTATGCTCGGCACATGCCAAGGTCTTATCAAATACAAGAACCCCGCCATGCCTTTCAGCTTCAGTGCCCACGATGCTTCTGACACCAGCCGGCGGGCCATTCGCAAGAAGTTCGCGACCCGGTTGAGGGTTGAGCGCACGCGCATGCTTTATCAGGGTTCATTGCTGCCGACCCTGTTCATGTTCATCAGTGGTCTGGTCTGCGCATGGCTGCTCTGGAGTCCTGAACGCTACGTGCTGGTCAGTATCTGGCTGGTCTGGCTGGCGGTGCTTGTGGGCTTGCGTGTCATTCAGGTTGCAGCGTTCCGGGCGGCATCTCCCGAACGTCAGGCGCAACCGGTCTGGCGGCGAATGTTTCTGCTCGGCGCGGTGGTCAGCGGTCTGACTCTGGCCTGTGCGGCCATGGCCCTGGTGCCCGTGACCAGTTTCGAGCAGCAGGCCTGGGTGTTCGGCATGATTGGCGGCGCAACGCTGTGCGCCAGCGTGGCCTATGCCGTCAGCCTCACGGCGTTTCTCACCTTCAGCCTGTCGTGTCTGTTACCTCCCATCGTCTATCTGTTTATGGGGGGCGACGTGCCTTTGCGTGGCTGGGGCTGGCTGGGTCTGATTCTGTTGTTTGCCCTGATTGTGGTGGCCTGGCAGATCAATCGCCTGATACTGCGCAGCCTGTTGCAGCGTTTTCAGAACCAGGCCCTGATCGAGCATTTGCAGCAGGCCCGGGCCAAGGGCGATGAACTCAATGAAATTCTGGGCCGGGAGGTCGAGCAGCGTCGTCAGGCCGAGCACAGTCTGCGCGAGGCTCAGGCCGGTCTTGAGGAGCGTGTTGCGCAGCGTACCCTGGAGCTTGAGGCCGCCAATCTGGCCTTGAGCAAAAGCCCGCCGCGTCTGGCCGAGAAGGTTTTCGATGCGGTCAGCGAAAGCATCATGATTTTCGACCCGCAGTACCGGATTCTCACCATCAATCAGGCTTTTTCCCGGCTCACGGGTTACACGCCTGAGGATGTAGTGGGGCGTCAGGTCATGGATATCGCCAGCAGTCGCGATGCACGCCGTCACTTCCAGGCCATTCACCATGCCCTGGAGCAGACCGGAAGCTGGCAGGGCGAGCTGGTTGAGGCGCGCAAGAACGGCGAGTTGTATCCGCAATGGCTGCAAATGACTGTCGTGCGCGATATTGCCGGCAATGTCAGCCATATTGTCGGCTTCTTTACGGATCTTTCGGCCAACCGCGAATCTGAAGAGCGTATGCGCTACCTCACGCATTTCGATGAGTTGACCGGTCTGGCCAATCGCTCGCAATTCAAGGAGCGCCTGCGCGAAGCGAATCAGCGGGTGCGTCAGGGCGGAAGAAGCCTGGCGCTGCTGCATATCAATCTGGATCGTTTCAAGCTGCTCAACGAGAGCCTGGGCCATGAAGTCGCCGATCAGTTGCTCAAGCATGTTGCCCGCCGCCTGATCAGCGCCATGCCGGAGGCGGACACCATTGCGCGTCTGTCCGGCGATGAATTTGCCGTGCTGTTCGATGCCTATGCCAACCTTTCCAGTCTGGCGCGTGTCACCAGCCGCTTGCTGAGCAAGCTGCGTACGCCTCTGTCGGTGGCGGGTAACGAACTGGTGATCAGTGCTTCGGTGGGTATCAGCCTGCTGCCGGACTCTGCCCGTGAAGTCTCGGCACTGGTGAGTCAGGCCAATATGGCGATGCGGCATGCCAAGCATCTGGGCGGCAACAATTTCCAGTTCTTCACCGAAAGCCTGCGGGCCAGCACCCTGGAGCGCCTGCAACTGGAAATCCAGCTGCGCAAAGCCATTGAAGATCACCAGCTACAAGTGTTCTATCAACCCAAGATGCTGTTGGAAAATGGTCGTCTGGATGCGGCCGAAGCACTGGTGCGCTGGCGTCATCCGACACGGGGCATGGTGCCGCCGGGCGAGTTCATTGGTCTGGCCGAAGAAACCGGCCTGATTGCCGATATCGGCGAGTTCGTGCTGCGCCAGGCCTGCTGGCAGGCTTGTGAGTGGCAGCGTCAGGGCTTTGAGCCGATCCGGGTTTCGGTCAATCTGTCAGTGCACCAGTTGCGGCAGGGCAAGCTGGTCAGTCTGGTGCGGCAGGTCCTGGACGAGACGGGGCTGGCGCCGCATTTGCTGGAGTTGGAGCTGACCGAAAGCCAGTTGCTCGACAGTGTCGAACACATCATCGCGACCTTTCAGCAGTTGCGTGAGCTGGGCGTCAAACTGGCCATCGACGACTTTGGCACCGGCTACTCTTCATTGAGTTATCTCAAACGCTTCCCGGTGGACTACGTAAAGATTGATCAGGCGTTTATTCGTGGCCTCGATGACGGCACGGAAGATGCGGCAATCACCCAGGCGATCATCGCCATGGCTCACAGCCTGGGGCTCAAGGTCGTGGCCGAGGGTGTGGAAAACGAGAAACAACTGGAGTTTCTGAAGGCGCAGGGTTGCGATGAAGTTCAGGGCTATCTGATCAGTCGACCGCTCGAAGCGTCAATGATGGAGGGCATGTTGAGCCTGGCCCGGCAATAGTGGCAGCGTTCCAAAATGTAGGATTATTCCCACAAAAAAGGAAGATTTATCATTCAATGGCTTGTGTATGACGTTCAGGGCTCGTTTAACTGGGCGGCTCGCAGGTCATGTAGTATAACTACAAGAAAGCTACAACCCGCCCACCGCATCATTAGCGAGTCTGCCTCTTGAATCTGCTGCAACACATCGCCCAGTCACGTAATCTGCTGCGCAAGTCGGAGCTCAAGGTAGCCGACCATGTGCTGCTTGACCCTGCGGCCGTGATGCACAGTTCCATGGCTGACCTGGCCCATAGCGTCGGGATCAGTGAGCCGACCATCGTGCGCTTCTGTCGCGCCATCGGTTGCACGGGCTTTCAGGACCTCAAGCTCAAGCTGGCGCAGAGCCTTGCCGCCGGAGCGAGTTTCGGCCAGTTCGCGATTCACGAAGACGATTCGGTTGCCGATTACAGCCTGAAGATTTTCGACACCACGCTGCACACCTTGATGGAAGTGCGTGAAAACCTCGATCCCCATGCCTTGCAACTGGCCGTGACCGCCATGGCGGGCGCCAATCGTGTGGAGTTCTATGGTTTCGGTGCGTCGGGTGCGGTGGCGGCCGATGCCCAGCACAAGTTCTTTCGCCTGTTGCTGAGCGCTGCGGCCTACTCGGACCCGCACATGCAGGCAATGTCGGCAGTGACTTTGAAGCCAACCGACGTCGCGGTGTGCATTTCCCAGTCCGGTCGCTCCAAGGATCTGCTGATTTCGGCGAACCTGGTTCGCGAAAGCGGCGCCACACTCATCACGCTATGCCCGAGCCAGACACCTCTGGCCGAGCTGTCGTCGGTCAATCTGGCCATCGATGTACACGAAGACACCGAAATCTACACCCCGCTGACTTCGCGCATCGCGCATCTGGTGGTGATCGATGTGCTGGCAATGGGCGTCGCCATGGCTCGCGGTCCGAGCCTGGTCAACCACCTCAAGAGCGTCAAACGCAGTCTGCGCAGCCTGCGACTCTCGCCCAAGTCGGTGAAGGCCCACGAGGATTGAGGGTCGAACCTTCATCAACTTGTCACGCATTCGCCGCCTGATCGTCATGCCCTCGCGCCACTCTGTACTCCCGCAACGTATTGGGAGACAGGACATGGCTCGGCATTACGATGACTTACCCAACAGCACCGTCAAGACTCGTCGTCAACAGGAAGACCAGCGCCGAATGGAGTTTCGTCGCGCGATTGAAAGCTACTGCGAAGCGCGGCAGCTCAATCAGGACCTCTGCGATTACATGGACAGCATGACCGGCAACCACTGGCAGGCTAACCAGCCGTCCGAGGACGCCCGTCGAAGCGTTCGACAAGCTGGCTGATCTGCGCACGTTCGGTGCGGATGAACGCAAGGAAGGCGTGAGCGACGGGAGACAGGCGTTTATCCCTGGCTTGTACCACGCACCAGCTTCGGTAAAGCGGTAACTCGGCCACTGGCAGTTCCTTGAGGGCGCCGGTGGCGAGTTCCATGCTGACGGCGTGACGGGTCAGCAGCGCCAGCCCGAGCCCGGCGACCACGCATTCGCGTTGTGCTTCGCTGGATGACACTTCCTGTGTCTGGGTGAAATGCACGCGCTTTTCCTTGACGTACTCCTCACAGGCTCTTCGTGTCCCTGACCCTGATTCGCGAATCAGCAGCGGCCAGGGCTCCAGGTCTTTCAGGCTCAGTTGTTCCCGATCACACAGCGGATGGTTCGCCGGTGCGACGGCGACAATCGGGTTGTTGAGAAAAGGCAGGAACTCCAGGCCCATGTCCTGAGGCACCATGGACATCACCACCAGATCGTCGCGGTTGTCCGACAGGCGCCGGATGACCATGGCGCGGTTGACCACGGTCAGGTTGAGGATGACTTCCGGGTGCTG
This sequence comes from Pseudomonas cichorii, assembly GCF_018343775.1. Lineage (NCBI taxonomy): Bacteria > Pseudomonadati > Pseudomonadota > Gammaproteobacteria > Pseudomonadales > Pseudomonadaceae > Pseudomonas > Pseudomonas cichorii. Next base: position 5,919,939 of record NZ_CP074349.1, on the reverse strand, counting down.
GCGCTTGAAGGCTGCGAACACGTGCGGGATGAAATATTTGCAGCTCGACTCGATGGCCAGTTTCAACTGGCCCTGCAATGAGCCCTGCATGTCGGAAAGCTGCATATCCAGGCTTTCCAGGCGGCCGAAGATGTCACGGCTGGCCAGTTGCAGCGCTTCGGCGGCTTCGGTCAGGTAGAGTTTTTTGCCGACATACTCGAACAGCGGCTGTCCGATCAGCTCTTCAAGCTGTCGGATCTGCAGGCTGACAGCCGGCTGAGTGAGGGACATTTCCTCTGCGGCGCGACTGTAGGAGCGCAGGTCGCACACTTCATTGAAAATTCGCAACTGACGCAATGTCATACGCATCAATGACTTACGCATGCTCAACAACTCCTGCCAATGGCTGAAGTGCTGACTATAAGCTTTTGCTTATGCCTATCCCAATTTTTACTCATTTTTATTAATCGATGATCAGGAATAGGGTGGCCCTGCGTCATTCAGTCACATACGCAGTTACAAAAAGTCAGTAACTACACTGCGTCATGCGGCCCCTGCGCCGACCGGCTCTGCCGGTTCGATAGTCCTTATGGTCGAGGAAATGCCAGTGATAACAAAAATCCTGATCGCCAACCGTGGAGAGATTGCTGTCCGGATCGTGCGTGCATGCGCCGAAATGGGCATTCGCTCGGTTGCGATCTTTTCGGACGCCGACCGGCATGCCTTGCATGTCAAACGTGCCGACGAAGCCTATAGCATTGGCGCTGAACCTCTCGCCGGTTACCTGAACCCGCGCAAGCTGGTGAACCTGGCAGTGGAAACTGGATGCGATGCGCTGCATCCCGGTTACGGCTTCCTCTCGGAAAACGCCGAACTGGCGGAAATCTGCGCAGAGCGCGGCGTGAAGTTCATCGGCCCGTCCGCAGAAGTCATTCGCCGCATGGGCGACAAGACCGAAGCGCGCCGCAGCATGATAAAGGCTGGCGTGCCAGTCACGCCGGGCACGGAAGGCAACGTTGCGGATATCCAGGAAGCCTTGCTTGAAGGCGATCGTATCGGTTATCCGGTGATGCTCAAGGCGACTTCCGGTGGTGGTGGCCGTGGCATTCGCCGCTGCAACAGCCGCGACGAACTGGAGCAGGCTTTCCCACGGGTGATTTCCGAAGCCACCAAGGCTTTCGGCTCGGCGGAAGTTTTCCTGGAAAAGTGCATCGTCAATCCCAAGCACATCGAGGCGCAGATCCTCGGTGACAGCTTCGGCAATGTGGTGCATCTGTTCGAGCGTGATTGCTCCATCCAGCGTCGCAACCAGAAGCTGATCGAAATCGCCCCCAGCCCGCAACTGACACCTGAACAGCGCGCCTATATCGGCGACCTGTCGGTGCGTGCCGCCAAGGCGGTGGGTTACGAGAATGCCGGGACCGTGGAATTCCTGCTCGCCGATGGCGAGGTGTATTTCATGGAGATGAACACCCGGGTTCAGGTTGAGCACACGATCACCGAAGAGATCACCGGCATCGACATCGTGCGCGAGCAGATTCGCATTGCGTCCGGCCAGCCGCTGTCGATCAAGCAGGAAGACATCATTCATCGCGGTTTTGCCCTGCAATTCCGGATCAATGCCGAAGACCCGAAGAACAACTTCCTGCCCAGCTTCGGCAAGATCACCCGCTATTACGCGCCCGGCGGGCCTGGCGTGCGGACCGATACGGCGATCTACACCGGGTACACGATTCCGCCGTTCTACGACTCCATGTGCCTGAAACTGATTGTCTGGGCGCTGACCTGGGAAGAGGCGATGGACCGCGGTCTGCGTGCGCTGGACGACATGCGCCTGCAGGGCGTGAAGACCACTGCAGCCTATTACCAGGAAATCCTGCGCAATCCGGAATTCCGCAGCGGCCAGTTCAACACCAGCTTCGTTGAAAGCCACCCTGAACTGACCAACTACTCGATCAAGCGCAAACCCGAAGAGCTGGCCCTGGCCATCGCCGCCGCCATCGCCGCCCATGCAGGTCTATGAATGTGTGAGCGGCAAGCTTTAAGCAACAAGCTGCAAGTAAAAGCCGATGGGTTCTTGCTTGCCACTTATAGCTTGAAGCTTGCCGCCATAAGGAGCTCCGAACATGTCCAAGAAAATCTTTGTCACCGACACTATCCTGCGCGACGCTCACCAATCGTTGCTGGCGACCCGCATGCGTACCGAAGACATGCTGCCGATCTGCGACAAGCTCGACAAGGTCGGCTACTGGTCGCTGGAAGTGTGGGGCGGTGCGACCTTTGATGCCTGTGTGCGGTTTCTGAAAGAAGACCCGTGGGAGCGCCTGCGCCAGTTGCGTGTGGCCTTGCCCAACACCCGTCTGCAAATGCTGCTGCGCGGCCAGAACCTGCTGGGCTACCGCCACTACAGCGATGACGTGGTGAAGGCGTTTGTCGCCAAGGCGGCGGAAAACGGTATCGATGTGTTCCGTATCTTCGACGCCATGAACGATGTGCGTAACCTGAAAGTCGCCATTGAGGCCGTGAAAGCGGCGGGTAAACATGCCCAGGGCACCATCGCTTACACCACCAGCCCGGTGCATACCATCAGCGCCTTCGTGGAACAGGCCAGGCAAATGGAGGCCATGGGTTGCGACTCGGTGGCGATCAAGGACATGGCCGGTCTGCTGACCCCTTACGCCACGGGCGAACTGGTCAAGGCATTGAAGGCCGAGCAATCGCTTCCGGTCTTTATCCACTCCCATGACACCGCAGGTCTGGCGGCCATGTGTCAGCTCAAGGCTGTCGAAAACGGAGCCGACCATATCGATACGGCCATCTCCAGCTTCGCCTGGGGCACCAGCCATCCAGGCACCGAATCCATGGTCGCGGCTCTCAAGGGCAGCGAGTTCGACACCGGGCTCGATCTGGAACTGTTGCAGGAAATCGGCTTGTGCTTCTACGCCGTGCGCAAGAAGTACCACCAGTTCGAGAGCGAGTTCACCGCAGTCGACACCCGCGTACAGGTCAATCAGGTGCCGGGCGGCATGATTTCCAACCTGGCCAACCAGCTCAAGGAGCAGGGCGCTCTCAGCCGTATGGGCGAAGTGCTGGCCGAGATCCCGCGTGTCCGCAAGGATCTGGGCTATCCGCCGCTGGTGACACCGACTTCCCAGATCGTTGGCACCCAGGCGTTTTTCAACGTGCTGGCGGGCGAGCGTTACAAAACCATCACCAACGAAGTGAAGCTGTACCTGCAAGGCGGTTACGGCAAGGCGCCGGGTGAAGTGGACGCCAAGCTGCGTCGTCAGGCCATCGGCAACGAAGACCTGATCGATGTGCGCCCGGCCGATCTGCTCAAGCCGGAAATGACCAAGCTGCGTGGCGAAGTCGGTGACCTCGCGCAATCCGAAGAAGACGTGCTGACTTACGCCATGTTCCCGGACATCGGCCGCAAGTTCCTCGAAGAGCGCGCTGCGGGCACCCTGAAACCTGAAGAACTGTTGCCGATTCCGGAAGCGGGCAGCGTCGCAAAGGTGGGCGGCGAAGGTGTGCCGACCGAGTTCGTGATCGACGTTCACGGCGAAACCTACCGTGTGGATATCACCGGCGTAGGTGTCAAGGCCGAGGGCAAGCGTCACTTCTACCTGTCCATCGACGGCATGCCGGAAGAAGTGGTGTTCGAGCCGCTCAACGAATTCGTCGGCGGCGGTGCCAGCAAGCGCAAACAAGCTCATGCACCGGGTCATGTCAGCACCACCATGCCCGGCAACATCGTCGACGTGCTGGTCAAGGAAGGCGACACCGTCAAGGCCGGTCAGGCCGTGCTGATCACTGAAGCGATGAAAATGGAAACCGAAGTCCAGGCCTCCATCGCCGGCAAGGTGGTTGCCATTCATGTTGCCAAAGGCGACCGGGTCAACCCTGGCGAGATCCTGGTCGAGATCGAATGACAGCAACGCTGTAGGAGCGAATTCATTCGCGAAAGGCCATTTCGCGAATCAACGATTTTCCTCGGGGGAGCACATGTGGCTCCCCTTTTTTATTTCCCGGTCATCCGCGAAACGCTTCCAGTCCCTTAATCTGCTGCCCATCCTTGAAGTTATCCACAGCCAGCCAGGCCTCGAAAGCCTTTTGCAGTTCGGGCCATTCGCTGTCGATGATCGAATACCAGGCGGTATCGCGGTTCACGTCTTTAGTCACCATATGCTGGCGAAAGAGCCCTTCGTAGCTGAAGCCGAAGCGATCTGCCGCACGCCGGGAGCGGGCGTTATTGGCGTTGCATTTCCACTCCAGTCGGCGGTTGCCCAGAGCAAAGGCTTCCCGGGCCAGCAAGTAGATGGCTTCTGTGCCTTTGGGGGTGCGTTGCATGCTGGCACCAAAGGTCACGTGGCCTATTTCAATACGGCCATGGGCGGCGACGATGGACATCAGGCTGATCACACCTTCGGTCATGCCTGTGGCCTGATCGACCACGCTGTAGAACCACGGGTCAGTGTCCTTGGCATGTCGCTCCAGCCAGGCATCGAAAGCCTCGCGTTCGTTGAACGGGCCGTAAGGCAGGTAATCCCAGAGCTTTGGATCGGAGTTCGGACCATTGAGCGCAAGCCACAGATCGTCGCCATGGCGTAGCGGGTCGAGTTTTTCCAGGCGAATGAAACGGCCTTCCAGCATCGTGCCGCCGGGAAGTGTTGCGGGTTGCCAGTGGAGCGGGATATCGGACATGAGCAGACTTCCTGCCTTAAAGGGCCTTGCGAAATTGAATGTAGCCGCCGCGTTCTGCGATGCGTTCGTAAAGCTGAATGGCCGTGGTGTTGGTTTCGTGGGTCAGCCAGTGAACCTTGTCGCAATCGTTGGCCTTGGCTGTAGCGTAGACATGTTCGATCAACCGCCTGCCGATGCCGGTACCGCGTTGTTCGGGGGCCACGATCAAGTCCTGTAGATAACAGGCATTCTTGATGCTCCAGTTGGAGCGATGGTAGATGAAGTTCACCATGCCCACTGCTTTGCCATCCAGCCAGGCCAATGCCGAGTGGGTGGTTTCGGCGGGGTCCAGGATGCGCTGCCAGGTGACATCACTGACGCCATCGGCCAGTTCGGTCTTGTAGAAGCGCAGATAGGCCTGCCACAACGGCAGCCATGCGCCGTGATCGTCGGCTGTTACGGGGCGGATTTGAACTGCGGTCATGACAATCTCCTTCAGCTCATCAAGCGAGCGATTTCCTGGTCTTTTGGATCATGGCTGGCAGCCAGGCCATCGCGTACCCCCTTAATATCCGGGGCGCTGCGGTTCTGGCTGAGTTTGCGTTTGCCCTGCAAGCGTTCGATGGGCAAGGCAAAGCCGACAATCGCGCCCAGCATCTTTTCGATGTACTCGGCCGGTGCATCATTGATGGACCAGGGCTGGGCACGACGGGATTCATGCTTGTCGGTGAGACGGCCGACCAGTTGGTGCAGGCGCTCGGGATCAGTGAAGACCTCGGCCTGGCCATAAGCGTGAACGGCCAGGTAATTCCAGGTCGGTACGACTTTTTCGTGCTCCGCCTTGCTCGGGTAAAAGGACGGGCTCACATAGGCATCGCCACCGGGGAATATCACCATGACCTCAGTCGGTTTTTCGAGTGCTCGCCATTGAGGATTGGCTTTGGCCAGGTGCCCGTAGAGCGTGCCGTTGGGGCCTTGTTCGCGGCTCAGTAACAGTGGCAGGTGCGTCGCCTGCAAGCCGTCTTCGTCCTGAGTGACGAGAATCGCCAGACGTGTCTGCTCCATCAAGTCCTGCAACTGCAGCGTGTCGTTCTCACTGAAGGCTTTGGGCGTGTACATGGCAATGTCCTTGGTTAATGGCTAAATCCTAGGCAAGCTATTGGTTCCTTGTAAGAGCCATTAACGATAGATTTCATAGGACCAATTCCATGCTTTCAGGCTCTCCCGCGTTTCCCTTGAACCTCGCCGGTATCGAACTGGACAGGCGCAGGGGCTTGAGTCGCCAGCTTTATCAGGTCTTGCGTCAGCGGATTCTCGATGGCGGCCTTGGCAGTGGCACGCGCCTGCCGGCCAGCCGTGACCTGGCCGAGTCGTTGTCGATTTCTCGCAACAGCGTGATGCGTGCCTACGACCAGCTTTACGCTGAAGGCTTCATTGAAGGGCGTATTGGTGACGGGACCTATGTCGCTCAGTTGCCTGATAAAACAGTGGTTGTTGAAAGTTCACCTGCGAAAAAATTATCCACTGAACTATCCACAGGCTTATCAACAAGGTTATACACATGTTTATCCACATTTCCCTCCGAAAATCTTCAAAATGCGCCGGATCAAGTTATCCACAGCCCAGCGATGGAGCTTCTGCAAAAGCATCATTTGAGTACCCCGATCAAGAGCGCGCCACGTGCATTCCGGGTGGGTGTGCCGGCGTTCGATCTCTTCCCTTTTGCCATATGGGGCAAGCTGAATGCAGCTTTCTGGCGCAAGCCGGACCTTCAACTGCTGGGCTATGGCGAGGCTGCCGGAGAGTGGCGACTTAGAGAGCTGATTGCCTTGTACCTGCGCTCGTCTCGCGGGTTGCATTGCTCGGCTGAACAAATAGTGATCACCAATGGCGCACAACAGGCCATAAGCCTTTGTGCACAGTTGCTGCTGGAGGCTGGCGACGGGGTTGCTGTGGAAAACCCTGGCTATCGTGCGGCGGGTCATGCCTTTGCTGTTGCGGGGGCGAGGTTGCAGGGTATTGCTGTGGATGAAGACGGCATGCGCTGTGCGGATCTGCAACAGATCGACTGCAAACTGGCTTACGTCACGCCCTCCCATCAATACCCGACCGGTGTGGTCATGAGCCTGGCTCGCCGGCTGGAACTGCTGGCCTGGGCAAAAAACAACCAGGGCTGGATCGTCGAGGATGACTACGACGGCGAGTACCGCTACAGCGGCGCGCCGCTGGCACCCTTGGCGGCGCTGGATGGGGCAGGGCGGGTTCTGTATGTCGGGACGTTCGGCAAAGTGGTTTTTCCGGCGTTGCGTCTCGGGTATCTGGTCTTGCCTCAGGGTTTGGTCAAGCCGTTCAGCCAGCGTCGGGGCGTGGACATGCGCCATTCCGAGGTCAGCACCCAGGCGGTGATGGCGCAATTTATCGCGACCGGTCACTTCCAGCGTCATATTCGGCGTATGCGCCGTGCGGCCTTGAGCCGTCGCAATGCACTGCTGGAAGGCTGGCCGGATAATCTTCCGGGCTGTGGCGCGATGCCCAGGGTCGTGGCCGGCTTGCACGTCATGGTCCGCGTGGACAGCCTGGCCCGTGAGCGCGAACTGATCGAAAAGGCCGAGAGTGTCGATGTCGAAATCAATGCCTTGAGCGATTACTGGCTGCCGGACTCCGCCGATCCTGTGGATAACCGCGCCGGGCTGGTCCTCGGATTTGCAGGCGTACCGGAAGCTGCCATTGCCGATGCATTGGCCAGGTTGCGTCGGGTCTGGTGATCGACAGGGCCGTGGTTATCGGACCAGAGCCCCAGTGGCGTACAACGAGGGGATATACTGCGCGGGACTGTTTTCCCTGCTGAGATTTTCCCAATGAGTACTTCCCTTTCGGCTGCGCCTTCGCGCAAGCCCGGTGCGACGTTGGTCGCTGTTCTACTGCTGTTGTTCGCTGCGCTTTTTTTGCTCAGTAGCACCAATGTGCGTCAGGTGCTGTTGCTGATCGTGGGTGCTGCACTGGGCCTTACGCTTTATCACGCTGCATTCGGTTTCACATCTGCGTGGCGGGTCTTCATCAAGGAGCGACGTGGCGCAGGCTTGCGTGCCCAGATGGTCATGCTGGCGTTGGCGGTTGTGCTGTTCTTCCCGGCATTGGGCGCGGGCACGCTGTTTGGTCAGCCGGTAAACGGGCTGGTCGCACCGGCAGGTGTTTCGGTGGTGTTCGGAGCGTTCATCTTTGGTATCGGGATGCAACTGGGCGGCGGGTGTGCCTCGGGAACACTGTTCACTGCCGGTGGCGGCAATGCGCGGATGCTGGTGACTCTGCTGTTCTTCATTCTCGGCTCCCTGATTGCGACTCACCATGTCGACTGGTGGTTCTCGCTGCCATCCTTCCCGGCCACGTCCATCGTCAAAAGCTTTGGCGTGATACCCGCTCTTGGCCTGAGCCTGGCGGTATTCGCGTTCATTGCGTGGCTGACGGTACGCCTGGAAAAACGCCGTCATGGCGAGCTTGAAGCGCCTGTCACCAGTGAGCACCGTGGCCTGCAGCGCTTCGTGCGCGGTCCCTGGATTCTGGTCTGGGGTGCGGTGGCCCTGGCGTTGCTGAACTATGCGACTCTGGCGCTGGCCGGACGGCCTTGGGGTATCACGTCGGCTTTCGCCCTGTGGGGTGCCAAAGTGGCAGGCAGCCTTGGCGTGGATGTCGGCAGCTGGGCATTCTGGCAGATGCCTGCTAATGCCAAGGCGCTGGCGGCTCCGGTCTGGGAAGACATTACCAGCGTGATGGACGTCGGCATCATGATCGGGGCCTTGCTGGCTGCCGGGCTGGCGGGGCGTTTTGCACCGAATCTGAATATCCCGGCGCGCTCGCTGATCGCTGCCGTGGTGGGCGGTCTGCTGCTGGGTTACGGTTCTCGTCTGGCTTATGGCTGCAACATTGGCGCGTACTTCAGCGGTATTGCCTCGGGCAGTCTGCATGGCTGGCTGTGGCTGATGGCGGCTTATGCCGGCAACGTTGTCGGTGTCCGTTTCCGGCCATTCTTTTTCGCTTCGGAACGCCCTCAAGTGGCCTTGAGCGGCTGCTGAGTGCGTCCGATTGTCTGGCATAAAAAGCGGTCGATGGCGAACCATCTGCGCTAAAGGCATTCAAACCCTCGGTAGTAGGTCGGGTATTTGCAGTCCCGCACTTTTATCGACGAGGTGATTCTTTGCGTCAGGCGATCATGGAGAAGTGCCGGTTTCTGAACAAGACAATCGGTTATGTGGGGTGGTCGCTTTTCTGGCTGCTGATCTGGGACGTGATTGTGACGGTCGACTTCATGTTGTACCTGGAGCGCAAGATCACCCTGCCATCGATGCCGTTGACGCTGCTGGGTTCGTCCCTGGTGGTGTTGATCAGCTTTCGTAACTCCAGCGCCTACAACCGCTGGTGGGAAGCCCGAACCTTGTGGGGCGCACTGGTCAACAGCTCCCGCAGCTTCTCCCGTCAGGCATTGACGCTGATCGATGATGAGGACGGCATCAATCCGATCAAGGCGTTGTTACTGCGTCGCCATGTGGCTTACGTGAAAGCCCTGGCGGCGCATTTGAAGGGTGACATCACCAAGGCCGATATACAGGCCCTGATTCCCCGCGAAGAGTTCGAGCGCCGTCTGGACACCAATAACTTCCCCAACGACCTGCTCAATGCCAGCGCTGCACTGATTGCCAACGAATACAAGGCCGGGCGACTGGACAGCATTCGCCTGGCGCGCCTCGAATCGACGATGGTGGATCTCTCCAACTGCCAGGGCGGCATGGAGCGGATTGCCAACACCCCGCTGCCGTATCCCTACGTCGCATTCCCCAGGTTGTTCATCACCCTGTTCTGCCTGATCGTGCCTATCGGTCTGGTGGAAACCCTCGGCTGGTTCACGCCGCTGGCGTCGACGGTCGTGGGCTTCATGCTGCTGGCCATCGAAAAGATCGGTACAGACCTGCAAAGCCCGTTTCGTGCCAGCGAACACGAAATCCAGATGACCGCGCTGTGCGAGAACATCGAGCGTAATCTGGATTCGATGCTCAGGGATGCGCGGAAGGAAAGTATCGTATGGGCCGAGTGATGATTGTATTCGCGAAGAGGATTTAAGATTAAAACGCATACTCTTCTTCGCGAATGAATCGCGATCTTAAAAGGCGTTACCATTAATGTAGCGATAACGCCCGCTCGTCACGGAGAGACATGACTATTTAACAACATAGACATAAAACTCCTGTTTTTTATTGTTTCCGATCTGTATGTGTACACCTTGGACATCTGGGCCAAAAGCGGGAAAGCTATTCATGATGTGTTCAATGGAAAGAATATAATCGAAAACGGGTCCTCCCCAACGCTCCCCTGGAGCAATGCAGATAATACCTGGTGGATAAGGTACAGCGCCTTCGGCAGCTACTCTACCCTCCGCCAATCTCAAAGGAATTAATTCTACCTCGCCTCGAATTAATTTGAGATTAGCCTTATAAGGATGCATATCCACATGTGGAAAATATGACTCGCTGAACATGTCGCGTTGTAGTTTTTTAAAATTGTATAAGGAATACAGGGAGTGCATTTCTTGGCAAATGTCTAATATCGTGTAGTTTGCATATCGATTTTTATGTTTTCTATAAGTACTTGGAATAACCTTTTTTAAAGGTGAGTTTTTATCCAAGTGAAGCTCAAACTGGCGTAGTTTGGAAACGAGGATGTCAATTTTTGAGCGTGACAAGGCGGGTGTTAATAAAAAAACGATGGAATTAAGGTCGCTTTTTTCGGGAACAATACCGTTTTCACGCAAATAATGCGCTAGAATGGTAGCAGGAACTCCAAATTCCTCATAGTTTCCCGTTGTTGCATTGACTCCGGGCGTGGTTAACAGAAGCTTGCAAGGATCTAAAAGATATTGAGAGTTGCCATAGCCTGAAAAATTGTGCCAGGCTTCATCTTTGCCGAATGTGAAGAAGCGCAAGTCATTCACAATGGTGTGAGTGTCAAAGCTTTGCCAGGATTTATTTTCAATGTGAGAGGGGATGAAGGGTTTTATCATTTTACATGAGGAAAATATGGCTTTTCGTGCTTCTACTCCCAACCGAACGCATTCTTCCCAGAGGCGCTTCCCGCTGCCTTCTGAGTGGATCTTTGCATTGATATCCAGCGACGCGAATAGAGGGTAAAAAGGGCTTGTGGAGGCATGTAACATAAAAGAATTATTGAAGCGATCATGGTTGCAGTAGTGTGGCGCTTGCTTAATATGATTGTCCTTTTTATGGATTTGTGAAGCTTGTGAAAAGCCTGCTAACTGTTTGTGAACTGATTGGGTGACAATGACGCCGGGGTCGGAGCCAGTAAGGTTCAGCAGGAGAGGGGAGCAATCACGCATCACCGGTATAAACTGCTCGTAACCTAGCCATGCAGAATCAAAAAGCACGTACTCGCAGAGATGTCCTATTTTTGCTATGACTTCTTTAGCGTTGTAAACCGTACCATCCCATGTTCCTAGTTGGAGAATAGCGAGTCTAAATGGTCGAGGCTTCAAGGCTTGCTCAGGAGCAACAAGCTTCAGTTTTTCTCGAAGATAGGACTCTTCAAAACAATGCTCTGGTATTCCGCCAATAAGCCCAAAATCATTGCGGGAGGTTTCTAAATAGACAGGAGTCGCTCCTGCCAGAATCAACGCGCCGTGATAGCAGGATTTATGATTGTTTCTATCAAACAGCACAATGTCACCCGGCGTCAGTAGTGCATTCGCAACGACTTTATTAGATGCGGATGTTCCGTTAAGAACAAAATAGGTTTTATCGGCGTTAAAAACTGTGGCTGCATATTCTTCGGCCTTCCCTGGCGGGCCTCCATGGCTTAGTAGTTCTCCAAGTACAGGGTCAGCGTGAGGCACATCCGCTCTGAATAAATTCTCTCCGAAAAAATCCAAGAATGTCTTTCCTGCCGGATGCTTCGAGAAAAAGTCTATACCCTGATGGCCTGGGCATGCAAAGGTGACATTGTTTTTGGAAACATACCGAGTAAGAGCGTTGAAGAAGGGGGGTAAAGGATGACTATTAGTCTGCGCTTTCAAAGACCCTGTGTTTTGCGGTTTTGTTTTTTTCATGGTTAGACCTTTTGATTTTAAAGTTTGTATATTTGGCTGCAGCTGCAATGAGTAATGCAATAATCGGAAATGATGCTCCGCCAATGAATAATGTGAAGGCACCGGATATAAGCCCTGATGCTGCCTCACAGGCGTTGGCAACAGTTGAGTGAATTCCATAATTCTTCCCTAACTCATCTTTAGTTGAAAGTGATTGAATGTTAGTGATGATGGAAATATCCACAATTGCGCCTGAAAAGCCCAAGAATATAATGAGAGTGGCAGCAAATATAAAACTGAATTTTAGAGCTATGGATACCAGCATGAAGAGCAAGCCATAAATCATCCAGGCATTCATTAATTGTGTTGGTGTGGTGTTTTTTATAAGTGCCGTATAGCTCAGGCCACCCACTACTGTGCCCGCAGACATAAGTGAAAATAAATAACCTACTAATACCTCGTCGTGATAGATTTCAATAATTGATGCAGGAAGAACAAACCGTAGCAACGATGCGGTAAACAAAACACAGACAGAAGTTCCGCCAATGACCATCAGTAGGTTATGATTGTGGTCGTACATTTTCGTGAGAGCGTTACAGGTGTCATTCAATACCGTCGAAAATGTAAAATCACTTTTGGATTCGGGGACGTTTAGATGCAGTCGTGATAAAGCTATTATCGAAAAAAAATAACCTATCGTGTACATGAGAATGATATGGCTTTTGTCCCCAAATGTTATTATTAGTGAAAATATTACAGGGCCTAGGATAGAGGATATATCCTCTATTATTTGCATTAGACTATTACCCGCGGGTAAGTCTTTTTCATCGAGAATAGTTGGTAGGTAAGACCGAAAGCTGGGTTGAAATAAACTTCGCCCTATGGTCATTATCATTGAGCAAATAACCAGTGTGAAAATTTCGAGTAATCCAAAGTAGTATAAGGTATATAGAACGGCAGCGACGGCACATCGTAATAGATCACTAAAAATCATGTTCGTTTTATAAGGCCGTCCATCGGCCAACCATCCCCCTATCGGGCCAGTGAAAAGATAAGGCAAAAATCTGAAAAAATAGACGAGCCCGATGTGTAGATAATTGAAGGAGAGCAGGTCTAAAGCAATCAGCGCAAAAGCTATTTCATATGCATAATCTCCTGTTTTTGATATAAGGCTTGATAAGGATAGCGGGAGTAGCTTTTTATTAAGAATAATCGTTAGCATTTAATACCTCGATGGTCCCACCTTTATAGATAGGTTTTCGTAATAGAAGCGCTGGCCGAATTCAAAAAAAGTAGGCGGGTTCAAAAGTATGTGCAGGATGTGCAAAGCTATTATAATAGTCGCTTAGATATGCTCAGGCGGTAAGCCGCTGCTGTCAGGGCATAAGTGACGTACGATAGAGGACTTGCTTATTGTGGTTGGTTTTAGTTTCAGTATCAGCGAGTCGACCATTAAGTCAGGGCTACAGTCACCGCATGTAAATATATCGAAAAACAGGCAGCCTATTTCTGGGTATGTATGGATTGAGGCATGCGACTCTGAAAGTAGAATTAATGTGGTGGCACCTTGTGGTTCAAATTTTTTGGAAATATAGCCGCATACAGTCGCCCCACCGATGGATATTGAATCAAGCAAACTGCCTTCTAAAAAGCGAAGATCATTTAAAAGCTCGAAATCTAATCCCGAGAGCTGTCCAAAAATATGTGTGCCAGAAAATGCTGGATGAGAAGTGTCCATAAGGTGTTGAACCTCTAAATAAGGGGGATACGTCTTGTTTATGCCCCGGTAGAAAATAGAATTTCATTTTTAGTGATATCTCGTGCCGATCCTGTTAATTGTTCTGCAATAAAGTTATCCAGTGCGTGCTGTTCGATATCAGGAAGCAGGTAATACATGAGGTTGACATAGTTATGCCATCCTGTTTTTGTCAGGTTAAGCTGGTGGCTATTTTCGATGATGAGCCCAGCATTTTTTAGTTGTTCAATTTTAAGTTTTGATTCAGCAGGTATTGAGTCATAGCGCATTCTGGATTTATCGACCGAGCCAAAATATGGAAGCCGCAGGGCGAGAGGCCTCAATAGGTCCAGCTCTGAACTATGCTGAGTGACATGAAATGTGTTTTCTGGATTATTATTTTGTGTGAATTGAGAGATATATTTGCTTCTTTGATTGGTGTTGATAAGTTTGGCACCATTAAGACTACTGATTGCACTGACTCCAAATCCAAGCAAGTCATGGTCTTGATAGCCGTATACGTGTTCATGATATTCAAACCTATAGGTATCTATTACAATGTCATTTTTAACCTCTTCAATTCCAACATTGCGGTAGCCATGGCCGTTGTGTGGCATGTATCCTCTTGACCGTAGATAAGTGTCCGCCAGCACATTCATTGACAGCTTTCTTGTTGCTGATGTCGGTAGGTGGTTCAGCTTTTTCAGCGTTCTATGCAATGCTGGTTGAGTCATTATATTATCAATAGGGTAAATATCTATATTGCTGACACCTGTGTCACTAGCGTGTTTTAAGTCGGATATCAATTCTTCTTCTGTATGTCCCGACATGCCATACAGTATGTCCACTGAAATGTTGTCGAATTTCTTGCTCAGAATATTTAAGCTATTATAAATCTGCTCTAAGGTTGCAGTTAACGTAAAGATATCTCTCCATTTCTTTGAAAAGCTTTGTAGGCCGAACCTTGGGTGTGTTACACCAATCTGTCGCATGGCTTGAGCTTTTTCCTGTGTAAGGCTTTTTACTTCTATTTCAAAAGAAAATTCCTTTACGTGGGTAAGATTAAAGTTTTTGTGCAGCACATGACCCACGCGTTCAATTTGTTCTGCGGACATCATAGAGGGCGTTCCGCCACCGAAAAATATTGCATTGATAGGTGGTTGACTTAAATTATATTCCTGAGCTTTCCATTGAATCTCATTGATGAGTGCTTGAACATAGAGCTCTATGATATTGCTGTCTGTTACTCTTCCTCGAGTAAAAGGACAAAAAGAGCACAGCGTGTCACAGAAAGGTATGTGTATATAAATCGCTCTATATTTAGCGTTTTTTGAAGAGTTTTCAATGATATTAGCTATCGATGCTTTTTCAACGGCAATGCCTGAGTTCGGGTAGAAAAAATTATAGACCGGGTACTGTATGTCAAAGGGTAGCAAGTCTCGCCCAATAATCTTCATGTTTGATCCTAGCTCGTGCACTGCACGATTACTTAATCGACAGTGCACGATTATCAGTGATTAGCGATCACCAGGCTTGCGACCTGAACTCTTTAGGCTTGTCAAAGTCTTGGTTCTTTACGAACAAATATTTAGCGCTTTTCATTGCATTTCTCCTTATTGGGTTTGTCCTCTTTTCCGAGGCCGTCTTGAATTTGCTTAATATCGTTTGATCAGTCAACCCCCAGAATTCGTGGGCGCGTGGGATTACTGACCAAAATTTGGTTATTTTTAATTCTCAGTGTAGGAAAGTTCGGGCATCGATTTATTGTGATTTTTGAACTTGCGCAGTCATTTCACGATCTTCATGTAGGACTTTGTAGGATTAAGTATTCTATTTTTTAGAAATGACACGTTACATTTACTTTTGTGGAAGGGATGTTGGTTATGTCCAGGAAATACTCGTTAGAGGTAAGGCATAGATAAGAAATTCTATTATTGGAATAAGAAATAGCTTTTTCGTAACCAATTGAAAGGACTCCCTGTCAGTTCTATCAGGTTACACGCCCACAGACGGTGCCTACTCTGGCGATAACTTCCTTCTTCCTGAGGAGTATCGCCATGAACCTTTTCAAGCTCGGTGCGATTTCAATCCTTCTGCTGGTGGCTCAGGTCTCCAGTGCAGAAGATCTTCGCGGCAATACCCCCGAGGGCACTCGTAGCGATGGCAATGATGAAATCGTGCTGCAGGGGTTTCACTGGAATTCCAGCCGCTCAAGCCCCGGGAGTTGGTACAGCACGCTCAAGACCATGGCTGCGCAGATCCGCGCCGATGGCTTTACCTCGGTCTGGATGCCGGTGCCCTGGCGTGATACTTCGCGCTGGAGCGATCCGGGGACCGGTGCTTCAGGGGGTGGCGAGGGGTATTTCTGGCAGGACTTCGACAAGAACAGTGCTTATGGCAGCGATGCCGAACTCCGGCAAGCGGTCGATGCCTTGAGCGCCGCCACTGTCAAAGTGATCTATGACGTGGTGCCCAATCATATGGACCGCCAGCATGTCGGGCCTGCGCTCAAGGAATCCCTGAGTGACAAGACGGATTGGCGTGATGGCTGCGACCAGTGTGACGATGGCGATCCGTTCATGGGCGGTGATGCCGATCTCAATACGCAAAAGCCTGAAGTGTTCAACCTCTTCAAGAACGAGTTCCTGAACCTGCGCGATCACTATTCCGCCGACGGCCTGCGTTTCGATTTTGTAAAAGGCTACAGTGCGACGACGGTGGATAACTGGATGAAGGCCTTCGGCGATCAGCATTTCTGTGTCGGCGAACTCTGGAAAGCGCCGAACGAGTATCCCGCCAACGACTGGCGACATAACGCCACTTGGCAGGATGGTCTGAAAGTCTGGTCCGATCAGTCGCATTGCACGGTATTCGACTTCGCGCTCAAAGAGCGTATGCAGAATGCCGGGCTCGCCGAATGGCGATATGGCCTCAACGGTAATCCCGATCCTGCATGGCGTGCCGCTGCCATGACCTTTGTGGATAACCACGACACCGGTTATTCGCCGGGAGCCAACGGCGGCCAGCATCACTGGTCATTACCTGAAAATCTTCGCGACCAGGCCTACGCCTATATTCTCAGCAGCCCCGGAACGCCAACGGTGTATTGGCCGGACATGTATGACTGGCCGCGTGGCCAACTGCTGCGCCAGTTGATAGAGATACGCCGCACTGCGGGTATCAAGGCCGATTCCGCGATCAGCTTTATGGACAACTATTCAGGGTTGGTGGCCGAAGTGACAGGCTCGCACCAGATGCTGCTGGTAGCGCTGGGCTCCAACTTCAAGAGCGAGAGTGTGCCGGGCAGTTTCAGCCAGGCATTGGTGGCGGGCGACAACGGTGCCATACGAATCTGGCGGGCCAAAGGGGTCGATGTGCAGTTTCGTTGCGACAAGGGCGAAACCCAGGTGGGCGAGGGCGTTTATGTCGTGGGGGCGGGCTTCGAGCTGGGTGAGTGGAACCCGGCACGGGCGGTGCGCCTGAGTGATGTGAGCCAGTATCCCGTCTGGAAAGGGCAGATCCGGCTTGCCGACAATACCCGCTATGAATGGAAATGCATCGTGCGCAGCGAGGCTGACCCGAACAAGGTCATCAAGTGGCAGGAAGGAGGGAATACAGTGTTTGTTGCAAATGAAAAAGGTAGCAGTGCTGCTACCTTTTAGATGCTGCTACTAGGTTCTGTTGTGGTGACGAGCTGCTTAACGCAGCTCTCCACACAGATCCAGCTCCACCAGACGCCGGACTTCTTCAATCTTCAAACCAGCACCCAGCAGCGCATGCAGTTTGCCAAGCGCTGCTTCGCGGGTCATGCCGCCACCGGAAAGAACGCCCACGCCGCGCAGGCGGCTGCCTGCTTCGTAGACGTCCAGTTCGACACCGCCTTCATGGCATTGAGTGATCGCAACCACGCAAATGCCCTGTTGTTGTGCTCGCTCCAGGCTGGCAAGGAACGCCGGATTATCGCTCGGGCCGGTGCCGCTGCCGTAGCATTCAAGCACCAGACCTTTGATGCCGCTGTCGATCAGGCCATCGATCTGCGCTGCCCCGATACCGGGAAACAGTGGCAATGCCGCGACATTTGCCAGCGTCTTGGGCTGGCGATAATCCAGCGCCTCAGGCAATGACGAGGCAGCCTGGCCGCCACGCGAGCGTTGCAGCGGTGCGAACGGATGACGACCGAAGCTGCGGATTTTCGCGCAGCGGGTCGGTGCCAGCAGTTCGCCGTGGAAGTACAGGTGAACACCCGATGCCAGACCAGAGCCCAAGGCAAGCAAGGCACCGTTGACGTTTTCCCAGGCATCGCTGTCCGGCACACCGGCTGGCAGCATGGAGCCGGTGAACACCACTGGCGCATTGAGTCCCAGCAACTGGAAGCTCGTTGCGGCAGCGCTGTAGGCCAGTGTGTCGGTGCCATGCAGCACCAGCACTGAGTCACAGCCATCCACATCCACGGCTTCGATCACCGCTTCGCGCAGGCGTAACCAGTAATCGGGCGTCATGTTGGCGCTGTCGATCAGAGGTGACATCTCGCGAAAACGCCACTGCGGCACGACCAGTCCAGGAAGGTCGGCCAGTTGCCCGGCCATCCTTGCCTCGAAACCGGACGCTGGAGCCAGGCCATTGGCGCTGGCTTGCATGCCGATGGTGCCGCCGGTGTAAAGAACCATCACTCGCTGAGCGGGTCGGGGTGCATCATGAGCCATGGTTCTCTCCTGCGGCATTTCGGTGGTTAGTGAGCTTGTGAAGCAGGTTTGCCTGCCGCTTCAGCACCAGTCTG
Source organism: Pseudomonas cichorii (assembly GCF_018343775.1). Classification (NCBI taxonomy): domain Bacteria; kingdom Pseudomonadati; phylum Pseudomonadota; class Gammaproteobacteria; order Pseudomonadales; family Pseudomonadaceae; genus Pseudomonas; species Pseudomonas cichorii. The sequence continues at coordinate 5,901,678 of NZ_CP074349.1, read as the reverse complement.
AGGCTGTTGAGTCGGGTTGGCTGGCCATGCGTTGCGGTCCAGATCCAGATCCGGGAACTTGCTGGAGTCGAAGACCGGCGTCTTGATGCCTGCCTTACGCTGCTCATCGTAGTCACGCAGGATGCGCATGGCGACCTTGAACAGCAGGGCCAGGGCGATCAGGTTGACGAAGGCCAGCAGGGTCATGGCGATGTCGGCGAAGGCAAACACCGTCTTGAGGTCAACCACTGCGCCCCAGAAGATCAGAGCCAGAACTACGATGCGGAAGCCGACGATGGCCTGGATCTTCTCGCCTACCAGGAAGCGCAGGCTGTTTTCGCCCAGGTAGTAGTTGTAGAGGATCGAGGTGAATACGAACAGTGCCAGCGCAACGCTGATGAAGATCCGGCCCCAGTCGCCCACTACGGCTGCCAGAGAGTTCTGCGCCAGAACGATACCGTTGCCGCTGTAGCCTACGTCATAGATACCGGACAGCAGGATCAGCAAGGCGGTGCAGGTGCAGATCAGGAAGGTGTCGAGGAATACGCTGAACGCCTGAACCACGCCTTGGGAAACCGGGTGGTCGACCTGAGCGACGGCTGCAACGTTCGGGGCGCTACCCAGACCGGCTTCGTTGGCGAAAACGCCACGTTTCACGCCCATCACGATTGCGCTGCCGATCAGGCCGCCAAACACCGGGTCAAGACCGAAGGCGCTTTTGACGATGGTCAGCAGCATGCCTGGAACGTGTTCGATCTGAATGGCGATGACATAGATGGTGACCGCGATGTAGGCCAGGGTCTTGACCGGTACCAGCAGGTCGGAAATGGCCGCGATACGCTTGATGCCACCGATGAACGCCAGGCCCAGCAGGACGACCAGACAGATACCGGTGGTCGTGTGGTCGACGCCGAAAGCGCTATTGAGCGAGTCGGTCACGGCATGGGATTGCAGGCCGTTGAAGGAAAGACCGAAGGTCATGATCAGTAATACTGCCATGACCATGCCCAGCCAGCGCTTGCCCAGGCCGTGCTGGATGTAGAACGATGGACCGCCGCGGAACTGGCCTTCGGAGTCCTTGCGTTTGTAGAGCTGAGCGAGAGAACACTCGATGAAGCTGCTGGACATGCCGACCAGTGCGGTCACCCACATCCAGAATACGGCACCTGGGCCGCCCAGTGTCACGGCAAGGCCGACACCTGCGATGTTGCCTGCTCCGACGCGACCTGCAAGGCTGAGCATCAGTGCCTGGAACGAACTCAGTTGCCCCGAGCTGCTACGCAAGCTGTCGCGAAAAACCGCGAACATGTGAAAGAAGTGACGAAACTGAACGAAACGCGAGCGGATCGTGAAGTAACCACCAAGGCCTACGATAAGGACGATGAGGACCTTTCCCGAGAGGAAGTCGTTAATCATTTCCAACATTTTTGTTATTCCTCGCTACTTTTGAGGGGGCGCACTATACCGGTGCAAAGTTTTTACGTCTGTAGCCGCTTTGTTGTGTAACTGAATCTTCATTTGCGGTGCGAAACGAATGTTTTTGCCAGGACGTCAGCAAAAACGGGCTTTTCAGGTGCTTGATGCCCTCCTTTGGGTCGTCAGCAAGCAGGCAAAAAAAAGGGTCTGGAGAATCACTCCCAGACCCCCAAAAGGTGAGGGGTGTCTAGGCCCTCAACCTGGTGAGCATGTTGCGAAAAGCATTTTCGGTCAGGCCTTCAGGGGAGCGAGGCGCGGAGCGATCATGTTCTCCGGACGCAGGATGTCATCGAGCATCGCGTCGTCGAGCAAGCCTTCTTCGCGGACCAGTTCCAGTACACCGCGGCCACTTTCCAGGGCAATGCGGGCGATACGGGTCGAGTTTTCGTAACCGATGTAAGGGTTCAGGGCGGTGACCAGACCGATCGAGTGCTCGACCAGTTCACGGCAGCGCTGTTCGTTTGCAGTGATGCCGACGATGCAGTGTTCGCGCAGCATGTCCATGGCGCGTTGCAGCAGGCGGATCGAATCGAAAATCTTGTAGGCGATCAGCGGCTCCATCACGTTGAGCTGCAACTGGCCGCCTTCGGCTGCCATGGTCAGGGCCAGGTCGTTGCCGATGATTTCAAAGGCTACCTGGTTGACGGCTTCCGGAATGACCGGGTTGACCTTGCCTGGCATGATCGAGCTGCCTGGCTGACGCGCTGGCAGGTTGATTTCGTTGATGCCGGTGCGTGGACCGCTGGACAGCAGGCGCAGGTCGTTGCAGATCTTCGAGAGTTTGACGGCGGTACGCTTGAGCATGCCGGAGAACAGCACGAAAGCGCCCATGTCGGACGTCGCTTCGATCAGGTCGGCGGCTGGAACCAGCGGATGGCCGCTGATGATTGCCAGACGCTCTACTGCCAGCTTCTGATAGCCCGGGTCGGCGTTGATGCCCGTACCGATTGCAGTACCGCCCAGGTTCACTTCGGTCAGCAGCTCTGGAGCCAGAGTGCGCAGGCGGTTCAGGTCTTCGGTCAAGGTGGTGGCGAAGGCGCGGAATTCCTGACCCAGGGTCATTGGAACCGCGTCCTGCAACTGGGTACGGCCCATTTTCAGAACGTGGTTGAATTCTTCGCCCTTGGCTGCGAAAGACTGGATCAGGCTTTCGAGGCTTGCGAGCATGGCGTCATGACCCAACAGCAGGCCCAGACGGATTGCCGTCGGGTAGGCGTCGTTGGTCGACTGAGCCATGTTTACGTCGTTGTTCGGGTGCAGATGCTTGTATTCGCCTTTCTCGAAGCCCATGGCTTCAAGCGCGATGTTGGCGATGACTTCGTTGGCATTCATGTTGGTTGAAGTGCCAGCGCCGCCCTGAATCATGTCGACCACGAACTGGTCGTGGAAGTCGCCGCGGATCAAACGTGCGCAAGCTTCGCTGATGGCTGCGTACTTGGCATCGTTGAGGTGGCCCAGAGCATGGTTTGCATCAGCTGCCGCCTGCTTGACCATCGCCAGTCCAACGACCAGTTTCGGGTAATGCGAAAGTGGTACACCGGAGAGGTGGAAGTTATTCACTGCTCGCAGGGTCTGGATACCGTAGTAAGCGTGAGCAGGTACTTCGAGAACACCAAGCAGGTCTTTTTCGATGCGCAGTGATGCAGGCGAGGACATGATAGAGATTATCTCAAATAAGGCACAACAATGCCGGAACGCCGCGAATGTTGGGGTTTGAGCTGGAAGTTGACCAATGCTGTTAAACGCTGCCCTATGCAATAACGGCATAATGCACATGTGACGTGGGTTTCTCTTTGTTCGTAAACAGGACAAAATGTCGCACTTGTATTTGTTTTTGTCGCAGAGGCGACGTTATCTGGCAAATTGCGCGGCAGAATGAATGGGCGTGTGCAAAGTGAATGTCCCGGTTAAAGGGGGCATGTCCTGTCTGGACGTTGCGCAGTGGGAGCGGATTTATCCGCGAGACGTCATTGAAGGCGAGCATCTTCTTCGTGTAGGCGGGCCTCTCGCGAATAAATTCGCTCCTACCGAATGTCTTTCATTCATGCCCCGAATGTCCGGGAGGACGTGATGAACCTGGAAAGCAAATGGCTGGAAGATTTCAGTGCCCTGGCTGCCACCCGCAGTTTTTCCCAGGCGGCCGAGCGTCGTTTCGTGACGCAGCCAGCCTTCAGCCGCCGCATCCGCAGTCTGGAGTCGGCCCTTGGGCTGACGCTGGTCAACCGCTCTCGGACCCCCATTGAACTGACGGCTGCCGGACAGTTGTTTCTGGTGACGGCGCGCACGGTCGTCGAGCAGTTGGGTGAAGTGGTGCGTCACCTGCATCATCTGGAAGGCGGGCAAGGTGAGGTTATTCAGGTAGCGGCTGCGCACTCCCTGGCGCTCGGTTTTTTTCCCCGCTGGATCGCCCAGTTGCGTAACGATGGCTTGAACATCGCGACCCGGCTGGTGGCGACCAACGTGGGCGACGCGGTGCATGCATTGCGCGAAGGCGGCTGCGACCTGATGCTTGCGTTCTATGATCCGGATGCTGCCTTGCAGATGGACGCGGAGATATTCCCTTCGCTGCATCTGGGCCACACCGAAATGCTGCCGGTCTGTGCTGCCGATGCCAATGGCCAGCCACTGTTCGATCTGGAGAATGAACAGAGTGTGCCGCTGCTGGCCTACAGCGCCGGTGCTTTTCTCGGGCGTTCGGTGAATCTGTTGCTGCGTCAGCGCAACCTGCGTTTCACCACGGTTTATGAAACGGCAATGGCCGACAGCCTCAAAGGCATGGCGCTTGAAGGGTTGGGGATTGCCTGGGTGCCGCATTTGAGCGTGCGGGCCGAGCTTGAGCGTGGCGAACTGGTCGTCTGTGGCGGGCCGCACTGGCACGTCCCGCTGGAAATCCGCCTGTATCGCTGCGCCCTGGTGCGCAAGGCCAATGTCCGGTTGCTGTGGCGCAAGCTGGAGGGCGGCGCTGCACAATAACGCGTAGCGCCTGTTGAGTTTGCAGACGGGTTTACGGGAATTGATTCAAATGTTCGGCGATGATCTTTTTGTTCTTGTCGCTGTAGACATAACAATTGGATCTTATCTTTTCCCGAGTGGGCGTTATGTTGGTTTCACACCACCAGCCACCTCGGAATAACACTTCCGAGTGCTCATGAGTGCCGCCCAGCATATGACCTATTTCATGGGCTGCCGCGGCATACGTCTGCATGGAGGCTATCGCCGTATAATGCTTCTCGCGGGTATAACCCAGGATTTTTTTGTTGACGGGGTGGCGAGTCAACAGCAGGTATTTGGTTGTTCCGTTTCGGGGAAGATTGTTCTCCTGAATATACTGGTCCACGAGATGATCCCATTCCTGTTTGCCTCTTTTCAGGTCAGTGGTCTTGTAGGCGAAGCCGCTCAGCGTTGACTTTTTCTCGATGATATCGAGATAGACCCTGCGACCTGTAAAGCTTTCGAGGTCCTTGATCATCCATGAAAAGTAATCACGCTTCAGGTCGGTCCGTTCAAAAGCAGGTATGTCGTCATGCAGAAATACATACAGGAACAGCGGGCGTTTTTCCTTTACCTCGTTGGCGTAGGCCGGCGGGAAGTTCAACAGCAGCACTGCACCGAGCAGGACCGCGAGTCTTTTGAAATTCATTTTCATATAAGTTAATCCATTAACAGAGTTGCAGTGTTTATTTGAACGACTCATGCCGTTCATCGGGTGGGTGAGATCAAGAGGTAACAGGAAATTTTGAGAGGTTGTCAGTTGGCCTTTACTTCGTGAGAAGTAGTGGAGGGTGGACGCAGCCTGTAGGAATTTCTCAGGCTGTGTGAAAACTGCTGCGCTCGGTCATGCTGCGTTTTCACATGGTCTGTTCTGCTGCGGATTTGTCATTCACGGGGCTGCTTTACGGGCTGTCGGCAAGGTCCTTGTGCAGATGGTCGTCAGGGGGGCTGTCATCCTTGCGCTTTGAGGTATACTGCGCGGCCTTTGGCCGGTTGAATCGGCCATTATTCGTACAACAAGCCACGCCGGTCCTCCCGCGTGGCTTGTTGTTTTTTGACGCGCCTGCGGGCGCCCGATGAGAGGCACGACGATGAGCGCACTGGTTGGCGTGATCATGGGCTCCAAGTCCGATTGGTCCACCCTTAGCCACACCGCCGATATGCTGGAAAAGCTCGGCATCCCGTATGAAGTCAAAGTGGTGTCTGCCCACCGGACGCCGGATCTGCTTTTTCAGTACGCTGAAGAAGCCGAAGGCCGTGGTATCGAAGTGATCATCGCCGGTGCTGGCGGTGCTGCTCACTTACCGGGCATGTGTGCTGCCAAGACACACTTGCCGGTGCTGGGCGTTCCGGTTCAGTCATCGATGCTGTCGGGCGTCGATTCCCTGCTGTCCATCGTGCAGATGCCTGCAGGCATTCCTGTGGCGACCCTGGCCATCGGCAAGGCAGGCGCGATCAACGCCGCCCTGTTGTCCGCCAGTATCCTGGGCGCCAAGCATCCTCAATTCCATGCAGTGCTGAAGAAATTCCGCACTGAGCAGACAGACAGCGTGCTGGACAATCCAGACCCGCGCCACGCCTGAGGTTTTTCCATGAAGATCGGTGTAATCGGTGGCGGCCAGCTAGGCCGCATGTTGGCTTTGGCAGGTACGCCGCTGGGTATGAACTTCGCCTTTCTCGACCCCGCACCGGATGCTTGCGCTGCTGCGCTGGGTGAGCATCTGCGTGCCGATTACGGCGATCTGGATCACCTGCGTCAGTTGGCCGATGAAGTCGATCTGGTGACGTTCGAGTTTGAAAGCGTGCCAGCCGAAACCGTGGCGTTCCTGTCACAGTTCGTGCCGGTCTATCCGAGCGCCGACGCCTTGCGCATCGCTCGCGATCGCTGGTTCGAGAAAAGCATGTTCAAGGACTTGGGCATCCCGACGCCTGCGTTCGCGGATATCCAGTCGCAGTCGGACCTGGACGCTGCTGTCGCCAGCATCGGCCTGCCTGCCGTGCTGAAAACCCGCACCCTGGGTTACGACGGCAAGGGCCAGAAAGTCCTGCGCACGGCTGCCGATGTGGTCAATACCTTTGCCGAGCTGGGCAGCGTGCCTTGCCTGCTGGAAGGTTTCGTACCTTTCACCGGTGAGGTTTCGTTGATTGCCGTGCGTGCCCGCGATGGTGAAACACGCTTCTATCCGCTGGTACACAACACTCACGAGAACGGCATCCTGCGCATTTCCATCGCCAGTACCGATCACCCGTTGCAGGCGCTGGCCGAAGATTACGTCGGTCGGGTTCTGAAGCAACTGGATTACGTGGGTGTGCTGGCCTTCGAATTCTTTGAAGTCGATGGCGGCCTGAAAGCCAACGAAATCGCGCCGCGTGTCCACAACTCCGGACACTGGACCACCGAAGGTGCCGAGTGCAGCCAGTTCGAGAACCACCTGCGGGCGGTTGCCGGTCTGCCACTGGGCTCCACGGCCAAGGTCGGTGAGAGCGCCATGCTGAACTTCATCGGTGAAGTGCCAGCCGTGGACAAGGTCATCGCCATCGATGACTGCCATCTGCATCACTACGGCAAAGCCTTCAAGGCCGGTCGCAAGGTTGGCCATGCCACCGTGCGCAGCGCTGATCGTGCGACCCTGGACCGTCAGGTCAAGCAGGTCGAGGCACTGATTCAAAACTGATTGCCTGCTGATTCCAGGTCCTTTGTTTTCAAAGGGCCTGGAACCAATCCTCTCTCCGTGTTCTCAGATAGCAGTAAGCCAACGCTGCCATCAGGCCTTGGCGTGTTCAACACAGACAGGGGAAATACATGGGCATTATCGGAACCATCTTTATCGGCTTGATCGTTGGCCTGCTGGCACGCTTTCTCAAGCCAGGCGATGACAGCATGGGCTGGATCATGACCATTCTGCTGGGCATTGGCGGTTCTCTGGCTGCGACCTATGGCGGTCAGGCGCTGGGCATCTATCAGGCGGGTGAGGGCGCAGGTTTCCTGGGCGCGCTGGTCGGTGCAATCATCCTGTTGTTTATCTTCGGCATGATTAAAAAGAAGAGCTGATTTTTCATCTGGCCCTCTGTGCGCAGAGGGCTAGAATGCGCGGCAGTATTTTCCACTTTGCCGAGCTTTATGATGCGTCGTTTTCTATTGATGACCCTGCTACTGGTATCCGGGCTTGTGCATGCCGAGATTCCCGAGACCGACTGGCTTGAACTCATGCCCAAGTCGGACCAGAAAGCCCTCGAAGCCATGCCCGAGATCGACCACAACTCCCCGGAAGCCATGGGGACCTTCGACAGCAAGGGTGGTTTGAAGCAGAGCAAAGGGCTGCCCGCCGTCATGTATTCGACCAAGACTGTGGCCGACATGAATGGCAAGACGATCCGCCTCGGCGGTTATCCGGTGCCGCTGGAAACCGATGCCAAGGGCCATAGCACTTTATTCTTTCTCGTCCCTTATCCGGGCGCTTGCATTCACGTGCCGCCACCGCCTCCAAACCAACTGGTGCTGGTTCGTTACCCCAAAGGCCTGAAACTGGATGATATCTACACACCTTTGTGGGTAGTGGGTACGCTGAAAGTTGAGAAGGTCAGTAACGATCTGGCCGATGCGGCCTATGCGATGGATGCTTCAAAGGTCCGCGTCGTGGTCGACTCGGACCTTTGATAGCCGGGTTTAGAGCGCTTCACTCCAGATACTGATCCCCAGGACATGCATGTCCTGCGGGGCCAGGGTCACGACATCGTCCAGCACGTTGGCGGTTTCGACGCAGACCATGCGCTGCCAGCCCTCGGGCTTCATGTCGGCGAGCTTGCTGGTTTTTTCGATCCACGGGTTCCACAGGACAGCGGATTTCGAGCCGCTGGTCTGGATGTGAACCCGGCGCTTCCACTCTGGATCGACGATGCTGAGCAATGGCGGCGTATCTTTGTAGATACGGTCGGTTTCGCCGACGAACGTCAGGTCGCCGCTTTGCTGGCGTTCTTCCCAGTTTTCCAGGGTTTCGATATAGCGCAGGCCATCGAGGCCTTCGATGTGGATCTGGTGAATATCGCTGATTGCGAAGTAAGTGTGCAGCGCCTGGCTGAAGCTTACGGTTTCGCTTCCGTTGTTGTAGCTGACCAGGCTGACATTGAGTGCATGGTCCAGGCGGATGCTGAGTTTCAGGGCAACGTTGTGTGGCCAGCCGGGTAGATGGCCTTCAGCCTGCGGCAGGACGAACTCCACCAGCAGCGCATCGCCATCTTCACCAATCCCCAGCAGTTCCCAGTCCAGCGTGCGGACTTCCCCGTGGGCTTTGGCGGGTTCGCTGCTCTGGCGCATCGCCTGCACGCTTTGCGGGTTGCGCTCCAGGCTGCCGAACCATGGCCAGCAAACCGGGATGCCGGCACGAATCGGCTTGCCTTGCTTGAACAGCGCACCGTCGTTCAGCCAGATCAGAGGCTCCTGGCCTGCGACCTGATAACTGAGGATATGCGCGCCTTGCTGGGCAACCAGCAGCTCTGCATCGCCATGACGGATACGCCAGCAATTCAGCTCGTCGTATTTTACGGATTCAACCTGCGGTGTTGGCATGCGAAGTTCTCACTCAAGGACCGTGACATGAATAGACGCTTTCAAGGTCGAGGAGTTTAGCCTTAACCGGCCAGTCTCTGCCCGAACGACTATTTACCGCCGTGCCGGGACCGAACGTGTCCGGCCACTGCTGTCGATGGCCACGAAGACGAACACGGCTTCGGTGACCTTGCGCCATTCGCTGCTCAACGGGTCGTCGCTCCAGACTTCGACCATCATCTTGATCGAGGTACGGCCGACTTCCAGGGTCCGTGTATAGAAGGAAAGCTGTTCGCCAACGGCCACCGGAACCAGGAATGCCATGCGGTCGATCGCAACGGTCGCGACACGTCCGCCCGCGATCTTGCTGGCCATTGCGGTGCCTGCCAGGTCCATCTGTGACACCAGCCAACCGCCAAAGATATCGCCGAAACCATTGGTCTCACGGGGCAGGGCCGTAATTTGCAAGGCCAGGTCGCCTTGTGGGGTTGGATCTTCTTGTTCGAGCTCAATCATGCCTAGGGTGCCTCTGACCCATGACTCTCATTGTTTTCTACCGCGGTTGACAGGTGCCATTCAAAACTACGTCGATGAACATTGTGCGTTCAGCCGACCTATGGCTCCAAAAGGGAAACTCTGCGAAAGCCGCTGGCTAAAGAGGTTTTTGCGCAGTTTCCCGATGCGCGTGACGGTCTGCGAGTATATCGGGCGTTGCGTCACAGCACGACCATTGGGCTTTCTTTTTACCGAGCGCCGCTTCTGCTAGGTGTTTTTTGAAACAATTTGCTATCTTGCCTGACCTCTACAGGTGACAAGACTGCCTGTACACGCAATTTTGGTGCCTATCTGCACAATTGCCCCGGACAATCGCTTCTGCACGCCACCCCGTCGCAGCCAGCGTAGCTGTCGTTCGCTCATTCAAAGAAAAGCCCAAAGAGAAGCCTTGTCATGTCATCCGTACCTTTAGATTCCGCGAAGTCCGCGCGGCCTTTGACCCGCAGCGATTACAAAACCCTGTCGCTTTCAGCCCTGGGTGGGGCGCTGGAGTTTTACGACTTCATCATTTTCGTCTTCTTCGCGGCGGTGGTCGGGAAGCTGTTCTTCCCGGCGGACATGCCCGACTGGCTGCGCATGATGCAGACCTTCGGCATTTTTGCTGCCGGTTATCTGGCAAGACCGCTGGGCGGCATCATCATGGCGCACTTCGGTGACCTGCTGGGCCGCAAGAAAATGTTCACCCTGAGCATTTTCATGATGGCCGTGCCGACCCTGATCATGGGTCTGCTGCCAACCTACGCCCAGATCGGCATGTGGGCGCCGATCCTGCTGCTGTTGATGCGCGTCATTCAGGGCGCAGCCATCGGCGGTGAAGTGCCGGGCGCCTGGGTATTCGTGTCCGAGCACGTTCCGGCCCGTTATGTCGGTTATGCCTGTGGCACGCTGACGGCCGGTCTGACGGCGGGGATCCTGATCGGTTCGCTGGTCGCTACCGTGATCAACAGCATCTATACGCCGGTCGAGGTTTCCGACTACGCATGGCGCATCCCTTTCCTGCTGGGCGGTGTGTTCGGCCTGATGTCGGTCTACCTGCGTCGTCTACTGCACGAAACCCCAGTGTTTGCCGAACTGCAACAGCGCAAGGCGCTGGCCGAAGAACTGCCGCTCAAAGGCGTACTGCGTGATCATCGCGGTGCCGTGGTGCTGTCGATGCTGCTGACCTGGCTGCTGTCGGCCGGGATTATCGTCGTTATTCTGATGACACCGACCCTGCTGCAGACCAAGTATGAATTCCCGGCAGCCACTGCCTTGAAGGCCAACAGCCTGGCAATCGTTCTCCTGAGTCTGGGTTGCATCGGTGCGGGTGCGCTGGCGGATCGTATCGGCGCGGGCCTGGTATTGCTGCTGGGCAGCGCGGGTCTGTTGATCAGCTCCTGGACTTTCTACCATGTGCTGGCCGCGCATCCGGACTGGCTGTTCCCGCTGTATGCCGTGACCGGTCTGTTCGTCGGCACCATCGGCGCCGTGCCGTACGTGATGGTCAAGGCGTTCCCGCCTGTGGTGCGTTTCTCGGGGCTTTCGTTCTCCTACAACGTGGCGTATGCCATCTTCGGCGGCCTGACCCCGATGGTCGTGACCCTCATGCTCAAGACCAGCCCGATGGCTCCGGCCTGGTACGTGGCGGCGTTGAGTGGCCTGGGTATGGCGCTGGGTCTGTATCTGCTCTCCAAGAAGCGCTGATAGCCTCTCGCTGAAGCATTTTGTCTTGGATAAAGGCCGTCATCCCGAAAGGGGGACGGCCTTTTCATCTTATTGTCACAATCAATTCATAGAGTATTCATACGACCCTCCAATGAAGGCAGGTCGCAGATCCTCTACATACCCTGCAGGAGCGCAAGGCATGACATTCAAGAGCTGGATGACCGCACTGACATTTGCTGCCGCCGCAGTTGCGACAGCCAATTCCTTCGCTGCTGTTGACCCTGCGATCAAGCCTTACGCAAAAACCACGGGTGTATCCGGAAACCTCTCCAGTGTGGGTTCCGATACCTTGGCAAACCTGATGACCCTGTGGGCCGAGGCCTACAAGAAAGAATACCCAAGCGTGAACATCCAGATTCAGGCCGCCGGCTCGTCCACTGCGCCGCCAGCCCTGACGGAAGGCACTGCCAACCTCGGGCCGATGAGCCGCAAGATGAAGGACGGCGAGCTGTCGGCGTTCGAGTTGAAGCACGGCTACAAACCGACCGCCATCCCGGTCGCCGTGGATGCCTTGGCCGTGTTCGTTCATAAGGACAACCCGATCAAGGGCCTGACCATGCAGCAAGTGGACGCGATTTTTTCCGTGACCCGCCTGTGCGGTGCCAAGGCCGATGCGAAGACCTGGGGCGAGGTCGGCGTGACCGGCGACCTGGCGAGCAAGCCGATCCAGTTGTTTGGCCGTAACTCGGTGTCCGGCACCTATGGCTACTTCAAGGAAGAGGCGCTGTGCAAAGGTGACTTCAAGGCCAACGTCAACGAGCAGCCGGGGTCCGCTTCGGTGGTCAGCGCCATCAGCAGTTCGCTGAACGGCATCGGTTACTCGGGTATCGGCTACAAGACTTCCAGCGTCAAGACTGTACCGCTGGCCAAGAAGGAAGGCTCAGCGTTCGTCGAGGACAATGAAGCCAACGCCTTGAACGGTACTTATCCGTTGTCGCGTTTCCTCTACGTGTATGTGAACAAGGCGCCAAACAAGCCTCTGGCGCCGCTGGAAGCCGAATTTCTGAAACTGGTGCTGTCCAGACAGGGCCAGGAAGTGGTGATGAAGGACGGCTACATTCCGTTGCCGTCCCGCGTGGTGGAAAAGGCATTGGCCGATCTGGGCCTGCAAGGTACCTCGGGTGTCGCTTCGAAATAACAGCAACATGAGGGGAGGCTGAAGGATTGGCCTCGCAAGCAATTGAACAGTCCGCTGCCGGTTTTCCTGGGCGGCGGGCTTTTTTGCGTCACCTTACTGTAATGTTTTTGTCATATAAGGCCGTTACGGTGTGCGCGCATGAATGATCTGGCTAAATCGAGAATGAATCAGAGTTCACCTCCAGCGCGCATTGATTTCAATACGCCCGAGATGCTGCGCAAGCGCCGCGTTCGTGCTTTCAAGGACCGCCTGACCCGCTGGTATGTCGCCGTGGGTGGTCTTGCCGTGCTGGCCGCTATCACGCTGATCTTTTTCTACCTCGCCTATGTCGTCGCGCCGTTGTTCAAGGGGGCCAGCCTGAGCGTCAAGACGCCGCTGAACGCTACCTGGATGCAGGACGCGGGCAAGCCGCTGATGATTAGCATCGAAGAGCAGAACCAGATCGGCATGCGGGTTTCCGACAAGGGCGAAGTGATCTTCTTTGATATCAGGGAAGGCAGCGAACTGCAGCGCATCAGCCTGCCGCTGCCAGCCGGTGTGAGCGTTGCGTCCATCGGCAAGGACCAGCCCGGCGCGCCGCTGATTGCTCTGGGTCTGTCCAATGGTCAGGTGCTGATCTTCAAGCATGCTTACCAGACGACATATCCGGACAACAAGAAAACCATCACGCCGAGCATTGCCTGGCCTTACGGCGAGACGCCGCTGGTGCTGGACGATCAGGGCCGGCCGGTGGAGTACGTTACCGTCAGCGCCAGTGGCGACAATCTCAAGGTTGCAGGTTCAACCGGCACCCAGTTGCACGTTCTGGCCCTGGAGCAGACCGAGAACATGATGACGGGCGAGATGACCCGCGAGCAGAGCCGTATCGATCTGCCGCAGATGTCCGCTGCCGTCAAAGCCATCTATATCGATCCTCGCCAGCAATGGCTGTATGTGATCAACGGTCGTGCCCAGGCCGACGTGTTCAGCCTGCGGGATCGCACCCTCAATGGTCGTTACAAGCTACTGGAAGACGGTAACGCGGAAATCACCGCCAGCGCTCAACTGGTGGGCGGCATTTCACTGATCATCGGTAACTCCAAGGGCAGCATGAGCCAGTGGTTCATGGCCCGTGACACCGATGGCGAACAACGCTTCATGCGCGTTCGCGACTTCAAGATGAGCCACGCACCGATCGTGCAGATCAGGGCCGAGCAGCGTCGCAAGGGTTTCATCGCGCTCGATGCTTCGGGCAAGCTGGGCGTATTTCACAGCACGGCCCATCGCACCTTGCTGGTCGATCAGGTGGTGGAAGGCTCGGGCATTCTGGCGTTGTCGCCACGGGCCAACCAGATTCTGGTCGAGAGTTCAGGCCTGCTGCTCCCCATGACGCTGGATAACCCGCACCCGGAAGTGTCCTGGAGTTCGCTGTGGGGCAAGGTCTGGTATGAAAACTACGATTCGCCTCAGTATGTCTGGCAGTCCACGGCGTCCAACAGCGATTTCGAGCCCAAGCTGAGCCTCGCGCCGCTGACCTATGGCACGTTGAAAGCCGCGTTCTACGCCATGATCCTGGCTGCGCCGCTGGCCATTGCTGCCGCGATCTATACCGCTTACTTCATGGCGCCGGGCATGCGCCGCAAGGTCAAGCCGGTCATCGAGCTGATGGAAGCGATGCCGACGGTGATCCTCGGCTTCTTTGCCGGATTGTTCCTGGCGCCGTATCTGGAAGGCCATTTGCCCGGCATCTTCAGCCTGCTGCTGTTGACGCCCATCGGCATCCTGTTGGCGGGCTTCCTGTGGACCCGTCTGCCCGAGTCGATTCGTCTGCGTGTGCCTGACGGTTGGGAGAGCGCGATTCTGCTGCCAGTGGTGGTGCTGGTGGGCTGGTTCTCATTGAGTATGAGCCCGCATCTGGAAAACTGGTTCTTCGGTGGCGACATGCGCATGTGGATCAGCAATGACCTGGGCATCACCTACGATCAGCGCAATGCACTGGTCGTCGGCATCGCCATGGGGTTTGCGGTCATCCCCAATATCTACTCGATTGCCGAAGATGCCGTCTTCAGCGTGCCGCGCAGCCTGACCCTGGGCTCGCTGGCCCTGGGCGCGACGCCCTGGCAAACCCTCACCCGCGTGGTGATCCTGACCGCAAGCCCCGGCATCTTCTCGGCGCTGATGATCGGCATGGGCCGTGCCGTGGGTGAAACCATGATCGTGCTGATGGCCACCGGTAACACGCCGATCATGGACATGAACCTGTTCGAGGGCATGCGCACCCTGGCGGCCAACGTTGCTGTAGAAATGCCCGAGTCGGAAGTGGGAGGCAGTCACTATCGCGTGCTGTTCCTGGCGGCGCTGGTGCTGCTGGTGTTCACTTTTGTCATGAACACCCTGGCAGAGCTGATTCGTCAGCGCCTGCGCAAGAAATACTCGTCGCTTTAAGGAAGGCAGAACTTAGTGAAACGGGACTCTCTCAAGAGCTGGTTCAAAAGCGGCGCCCCCGGCGTCTGGCTGAGTGCGGGCGCTGTTTCCATCGCGGTGATCATGACCATCGGGCTGCTGGCGGTGATTGCCGTGCGTGGCCTGGGGCATTTCTGGCCAGCGGATCTGGTGCATGCGCAATACGATGTGCCCGGTCAGCCGCCGCATGTGCTGGTGGGCGAGCTGGTCGAGCAGGAGCAGGTTCCGCTTGCGCGCCTCAAGGGTGCTGGCTTGCCAGTGCCGGACAGCGGCCCCGAATTCATGACCCGCGAGCTGTTCAAGGTCGGCAACCGCGACCTGAACCCCAGCGATTTCACCTGGGTGGTCGGTGAATGGCTGACCGAACAGAGCCTGCCTGCCGAACTGATGACCCTTGAGCGTCGTGAGTGGGGCAACTTCTACGGCTATCTGGTCAACGTCAAGGAAAACGGTACGGTAGTGGCTGAAGGCGAAGCGGCCTGGCCGACCCTGCAAGAGCGTATCAAGCGGGTCGAGAAGCTGGCCGACGAGCTTTACAGCCTGGAAAAGAAAGACATTGGCGCCATCAACCACGGTATCGAGCGTCTGCGCCTGCAGGCCCGCAAGCTGGAGCTGGAAGGCCGGCTCGATGCGACGGCCCAGGCGGACATGGCTGCCGAACGGGCTGAACTGGATGCCCGCTATAAAGTGATCGAAGAGCGGCTTGGCGGCCTGCATCAGGCGTTCGACCGGGACAGCCTGACCGTCCGCGAGGCCAACGGTAAAGAGGTGGAGATCAGTCTGGGCAAAGTGGTGCATGCCTATCAGCCCAATGCCATGGGGTTCTTCACCAAGATCGGTTTCTACTTCAAGAAACTCTGGGAATTCCTGAGCGAAGACCCACGGGAAGCCAACACCGAAGGTGGCATTTTCCCGGCCATTTTCGGCACGGTGATGATGACGCTGATCATGGCTGTGATTGTCACCCCGTTTGGCGTGCTCGCAGCGGTCTATCTGCGTGAGTACGCACGCCAGGGCACGGTCACGCGACTGATCCGCATTGCCGTGAACAACCTGGCCGGTGTGCCGGCCATTGTCTATGGCGTGTTTGGCCTGGGCTTTTTTGTCTATGTGCTGGGCGGTTCTCTGGACCACCTGTTCTTCCCCGAAGCGCTGCCTGCGCCGACTTTCGGCACGCCCGGTCTGTTGTGGGCATCGCTGACCCTGGCGTTGCTGGCGGTTCCGGTGGTGATCGTGGCCACCGAGGAAGGTCTGGCGCGTATCCCGTTGAGCCTGCGTGAAGGTTCGCTGGCGCTGGGTGCAACCAAGGCCGAGACCCTGTGGAAAATCGTCCTGCCCATGGCCAGCCCGGCAATGATGACCGGTCTGATCCTGGCGGTGGCCCGTGCTGCAGGCGAGGTTGCGCCCTTGATGCTGGTGGGTGTGGTCAAGCTGGCACCGTCTCTGCCGCTGGATGGCAACTACCCCTACCTGCATCTGGATCAGAAGATCATGCACCTGGGTTTCCATATTTATGACGTGGGCTTCCAGAGCCCCAATGTCGAGGCCGCACGTCCGCTGGTGTATGCCACGGCCTTGCTGCTGGTGCTGGTGATCGCCTTGCTCAACCTGTCGGCGGTCGCCATTCGTAACCATTTGCGCGAGAAGTACAAGGCGCTCGACAACTGATCCGAAAGTCCCGCCCCGCACTGGCAGGGCGGTTCGATGATGCGAAAAGTTCGCACAGGAGCAATCCATGCAACACGAAGGCTCAAACCACGGCGTCAATCTGTCGGCCCTGGGGCGCAACAAGTCAGGTTTGCATCTGGCCGATGAAATCGTGGCAATCGAAGTGCCGGGCCTGAATCTGTTCTACGGTGAAAAGCAGGCGCTGTTCGATGTCAGCCTGAATATTCCCAAGCAGAAGGTGACGTCGTTCATTGGCCCGTCCGGTTGCGGCAAGTCGACGCTGCTGCGCACCTTCAATCGCATGAACGATCTGGTCGATGGCTGTCGTGTGGAAGGCGCCATCAACCTCTACGGCCACAACATCTACAGCAAGGGCGAGGAAGTCGCCGAGCTGCGCCGTCGCGTCGGCATGGTGTTCCAGAAGCCGAACCCGTTCCCCAAAACGATCTACGAGAACGTGGTCTACGGCCTGCGTCTTCAAGGGATCAACAAGAAGCGCGTACTCGATGAAGCTGTCGAGTGGGCACTCAAAGGTGCGGCCTTGTGGGATGAGGTCAAGGACCGGCTGCATGAGTCGGCGCTTGGCCTGTCCGGCGGTCAGCAGCAGCGTCTGGTGATTGCCCGCACTATCGCCGTGGAGCCGGAAGTCCTGCTGCTCGACGAGCCCTGTTCGGCGCTCGATCCGATTTCGACGCTGAAAGTTGAAGAGCTGATCTACGAACTGAAATCCAAATACACCATTGTGATCGTTACCCACAACATGCAGCAGGCGGCACGGGTTTCTGATTACACCGCTTTTATGCACATGGGCAAACTCGTCGAGTTCGGTGATACGGATACCTTGTTCACCAACCCGACCAAAAAGCAGACAGAAGACTACATCACCGGTCGTTACGGCTAGGACGTGCTCCGTCAGCCCTGAACCACCGCTGCGTTTTCGCAATTAACCGGACGTTCCAAGGACACCCAGCATGATCCACAAAGACAGCCATACACATCACATCTCGCAACAGTTCAACGCCGAACTCGAAGAAGTTCGCAGCCACTTGCTCGAAATGGGTGGCCTGGTCGAGAAGCAGGTCAACGATGCCGTCACGGCCCTGATCGAAGCCGACTCGGGCCTTGCCCAGCGGGTCCGGGAAGTCGACGACCGGATCAACCAGATGGAGCGCAACATCGATGAAGAATGCCTGCGCATTCTTGCCCGTCGCCAGCCTGCGGCTTCCGACCTGCGCCTGATCATCAGCATCTCCAAGTCGGTTATCGACCTGGAGCGCATCGGTGATGAAGCCACCAAGATCGCCCGTCGTGCCATCCAGCTGTGCGAAGAGGGTGAGTCGCCGCGTGGTTATGTGGAAGTGCGTCATATCGGCGACCAGGTCCGCAACATGGTCCGCGATGCGCTGGACTCGTTCGCACGCTTCGACGCCGAACTGGCCCTGTCCGTCGCCCAGTACGACAAGATCATCGACCGCGAATACAAGACGGCGCTGCGTGAGCTGGCGACCTACATGATGGAAGATCCGCGCTCGATCTCCCGTGTACTGAACGTGATCTGGGTCCTGCGCTCGCTGGAGCGTATCGGTGACCACGCCCGTAATATTTCCGAGCTGGTGATCTATCTGGTACGTGGTACGGACGTGCGCCACATGGGTCTCAAGCGCATGAAAGAAGAAGTACAGGGTATCCTGAGCGAAACCTCTAATGTTCCGGGTAAGACTGACGATAATTAAGATTGCCTGCGAAAAAACGCCCGGCACTTGCTGGGCGTTTTTCGTTCAGGGGATTAAGATTTGTAACCGCCCGCGAACTTCCGTGCTGGCGCAGTCATTCAATATGGCAGTTGGCTACCCTCCAACGCTATGCTTGCCGAAACAAAGGGCGTGTTGGCATACCGCAGTTCACCTTCAAGGTGAACACGCCCGCAGGAGCGTCGATGAGTAAAGTCAGTGTATTGGTGGTGGATGACGCGACTTTCATCCGCGACTTGGTAAAAAAAGGGCTGCGCAATTATTTCCCCGGTATTCATACCGAGGATGCGGTCAACGGTCGCAAGGCTCAGGCGTTGCTGGTTCGCGAG
This sequence comes from Pseudomonas cichorii, assembly GCF_018343775.1. Classification (NCBI taxonomy): domain Bacteria; kingdom Pseudomonadati; phylum Pseudomonadota; class Gammaproteobacteria; order Pseudomonadales; family Pseudomonadaceae; genus Pseudomonas; species Pseudomonas cichorii. The sequence goes on along the minus strand of NZ_CP074349.1, from coordinate 5,883,099 downwards.
ACCTTCGATCTGATTCTCTGCGACTGGGAAATGCCCGAAATGTCGGGCCTGGAGCTGTTGGCCTGGTGCCGTGAGCAAGACAGTTACCTCAAGACCGTGCCATTCATCATGGTGACCAGCCGTGGCGACAAGGAAAACGTTGTTCAGGCCATTCAGGCTGGCGTAACCGATTTCGTCGGCAAGCCGTTCACCAACGAACAGTTGCTGACCAAGGTCAAGAAAGCCCTGGCCAAGGTGGGCAAGCTTGATCTGGTGATGTCCAGTGCTCCGGCGCGCATGAACTCTCCGCTCAATGACTCCCTGAGTGCATTGACCGGTGGCAAGGCCGAAGTGGTCCGCAGTGCCGCGCCTGCCCAGGCATCGGCCGGTATTGCCAAGGCGCCGCCTGTGGTTGCCAAGGCGGCGGAGCCTGCAGGTCGCGGGCAAGGACAGTTGCGCCTGCCTAATGGTATTCAGCCGTGCGTGATCAAGGCCTTGAGCCTGAAGGAAGCATCGCTGCTCGTACGTCGCAGCGATGCGCTGCCGCAGGTTCTCGACAGTGCCGTCCTGGATCTTGAGCAGGGCGAGAGCAATGAAGTCGCGCGTTTGAACGGCTACCTGCATTCCGTCGCAGCCTTTGAGCAGAAACCTGACAGCGAATGGTTGCAAGTGTCCTTCCGCTTCGTCGACCAGGATGCCCAGAAGATGGACTACCTGTCGCGCCTGATCGCCCGCGGCACTGCCCAGAAGCACTTCGTTCCTGGCGCCTGATTGCTGACCTCTTCTCGAATGAATTCGCTCCTGTCGTAGGAGCGGATTTATCCGCGAACGATGTCTTAGGCATTTCCCGTTTCAGAACTTTCCTGCGCAATAAATGCTGGTTTTCCGGTTTCGGAGGCTGGTTCTTGCCTATTCAGTTTGTCTCGCCGCATGACATATGCATACGAGACTACTCAAATGACGCCTACCGCAATTCAACCGCTGAATATTCAAACCATCAGCTCCTGTCGATTGTTTTTCAATATCCATCACGCCCTGGGCGTCGATCCTGCCGAACACTATATGGTCGATGCTCAGGCTTTGCCTGAAGAGCATTTTCGAGTGGCCAGGCTCGTTCTCCAGCACTTGCTTGGCGAGGATACGAGCTTCTCGAACACGAACCCTGTACACCCGAAGTCGCTTCAGGGCCAGAAGCTGTTCCTGATTTACCAAAGCGAAAAAGCCTGGAAGCTGTACGCCGATGCAATGGAAACACCTCTGGCAGAGGTGACACCCTGGATGGTGCATCAGTTTTTCGCACGACTTGCCTGGCTCGATGAATCGGCTGTCACCACTGAAACGGCCAGAGCGCAGCTAAGCGCTTACCTGTACGGGCTTCGCCCTTATCGGGGAGCGGATGTTGTGCTGGACCCCAAGGACTATCCCGAACTGCGCGGGTTATTGATGGCTGTCCCGCAAGACCTGCGCCTGTGGATGGTGCAATTCAAACGTGGTGCCCGCTTGATGCCAATCGGTGAATGGATCGCGCGCAGCTCAGGGCGTTCGCTTTATAACGGCATCGCTGCATCCAGAGACGAGCAAGCCCGACGCCCGTTGAGTGTGTTGTGTGATGCCATTGCCGAAATGTTGCCGCCCGGCGAGTATCGCGACAAATCCTTATCGGATGCCCTCGATCAGAAGCTGGCAGCAATTGCGACCTGGTGGCTGTTCGAGTTCTATCTGAAAGCGGGTTCGCAGATAGCCTCGCCTTGCGAGGGCTTGCAGATCGATTTCCTGACGCCGATACCTGTCGTCAGCCGGACCGAGTTTTATCGCAAGGTAGCAGCGTATGCCGTGAACCCCGATGACGAATCCTGGTTGCCCCTGGCCATCGCCAATGCAAAGGGTGCTCCCGGCATGCGTGCGCTCTCGCTGGGGACTGAGCTGCGTTTCACGCATTCAGGCCTGGTGTTCGATTCAGCTATTGCGTTGGCCACTCTGTTGCTGACGTCGCAGCTGCAATCGAGCCCCGAGTTGAGCCATTCGCTGCCAACCGGCCTTGGGTTGAATGTCCATGTCCCGCCGCTGGACTCCTGGAGCCCCGTGCGTGATGCCGATGTTCTGTTCCAGCAATTGGGCATCGGTTTGCTGTGCCGGGCTGATGGCGATGCGAGTGTCTTGCGTTGGAGGCCTTCGCAAACCTGGCATGCGCTGATCCAGACTGCACGCTTCAGATCCATGTTTGCCCCGTTGCTCAACAGCATGCAGTGGTACGGAGCACTGGCACACGAACAGGCTTCGCCGGTTATCACTCAGGCGTTGGCGGGGCGCGCCATTGTCGATTACTTCCTTGGCGCAACCCGGACTTTTGCCGAGCCACTGGAAAAGACGCTTCGCTGCACGTGGGTCTGTGAGTACAGCCATGTGCAGCTTTGCGCCAGGGTGCGGGCGGATATCAAGGCGCGTCAGCCCACGGTATCGTCATCGACGCTCGACATGCTTTATTACCTGTTTGCGCGTGAAGCCATGCCTGAACTGCTGGTGGAAGGTGTCCCCGATCACCTGCAATATGGGCGATCGCTGCAAAGCGTGGCCTTGTTGCATGGCGTTGCTCTGGTTGAAAGCATGCGGCCGGGCCATTCCCAGGCCCCTCAGTTTGATGACCTGATCGGGATCAGCTCCGAACTGACCCAATCAAGTGATGCCAATGTCCATGCCTTGTGGGCAAGGACGCTGGCCATTCCGGCTTTGCGCTATGCCATTGCCCATGGCGGTATTGAATGGTCTGGCTCTGACAACATTGATCAGGCAAGCGCCGCGCAAATCAGTCAGGCCTTGAGTTACCTCCAGCAACAACAGGCGCTTCATGCCTCAGAGCTGAATGATTTACTGAGCATCAAGCCGCCGGATCGCAAGCGTCTTGCCGAGCAAATGCTGACCGATGCCCATGTTGATCGCCGGATCTGGGAACTCTCCATCAAGCTTCACGGCTGGCCAATCCTGCAGGAGCACGGCTTCACCATCGCAGACTCCTACTCCATTGATCGTCTGCTGGCTGTCGGACGTCCGCAAGCCAGTGTGCTGGAACTGGTGATGATGGGAGAGGCGTACATACCGGGAAAACCGACGATTCCCGAAGCCTACGCCAGCGCGTTCGACGCATTCCAGCAAGCGTTGATCCGCGCTGAAGCCAGGGTCATGACCCGGTTGCTGGCCGAGATGCAGGCAGCCGATCGCACAGCGTTGCTGAACTCGACCAGCGAAGTGAGTCGGGTGGCTTTCGGTGCCGAAGAGGGTGTTCACGGGCTCTTCATTCGTTGCCAGCCGGGCGATCATCAAGCGGACTTTCACGATCACACGGCCGCTGAGATTTTCTATGAGTTGATTCCTGCTGGCGGTGTGGTCCGAAAAGTCGCTCAACGCTTCCACTACCAGGTCGAGCCCGACACCGGTTTTAGCGGAAATATCTTGGAAACCGTCGAGAAGAGAGAGCGCAATGCCGCAAATGTCGCCAAGGCCCGGGTGACGCCATTGTTGCCATTTGATGGCGATGCGTACCTGAAAGGGACCGCATCACGCTCTTCGGTGGCCTATCACCAGCCACGTCAAGGCGTGTTGATTCCTTGCGCCGAACTGATTTACCTGCCTGACGGCAGTGAGCAGGCCAGGCTTGAAGCTTTTGTGCAGGTTGCGGCGGGTCACTTGTTTACCAGCTTTCTGGAAAGGAGCAGGGCCGAACATGAGCATGCGACTCAATGGGAGCAACTTTGGGCCAAAGAGCGCGAATATGCCGATATCGCCGCATGCTTGCTGATCCCTTTTTATGGCTGTATCACGGATCTGGCCCATGGAGAGCACTCTGCCGGTGTCGTCATCGGCTGTGTGATGGAGGTGGCCTTTGCGTTGATTCCGGCCGGGCAATTTGCCGGTTCCACGGCGCGGATTGTCATCAAGGCCGGTGAAATGAGCGTTCTGTCGGTATTTAAGCTGACTGGTAAAGCGGTGGCTCGTCTGATCGCAGGGCTTGCAGAGCAAAGCGCACTGTTTATTGTGCGTGACGCAGGAAAGTCCGCGCTGAATGTTGGCAGGCTTGGCTGGTCGCGGTTGCTGGAACAAGTGCCTTCGCTGAAAAAAATCTTTGCTTCGCAAGTCTTTCTGGACGGCGGCATCAGCCTCGACAAGGGCATGTACCGGATCTCCGACAGTGTGGAGCACCCTTGGCGCCCCAAGGTTAAAGCGCTGGATAAGCGGGTGATTGTCGATGGCCGATCCGATGTGGTCGTGCGCAATATCGGTACAGCGCAAGAGCCGGATTTCAGGTTGCTTGATCCTGAGTCCGATGCAGTGTTCGGAAAACAGCTGACATCTGTTTCAGGCAGCAGGCCGCGGGAGTTCTCAATGTCGTCCGCCGCCGACGGCATTGTTCGTGGTCACTATCCGGTGGTTTTACCGGTGGTCTCGAAAGTGGAGGGCTTTACTGAAATTCGTATCGCCGACAGCTGTGTCGTGCAGGTCATCGAAAGAGAGGAAGGTGTGTTCGATATCCTTGTGGATGGCGAGGTCTATCATCTGGATGCTGGCACGCCGGGTGCTGCCATGCGTAAGCTATCGGCCAGCAAGGTTTCTTCCCGGGCTGGCTGGCTGGAGGAAACCGAGAACCTGTGCAGGTTTCGTCGCAACCTGGAGTCGGTGCCCTGCGCGACAGGTGTAAAACTGGTCACGCCGACGCCTGAGCCCGTGAAGCCTGGATCGCTTTCCCCCAAGCGAACCGGCAAATACCCGAGTCATGCCATTGATGCCCGTGAGTTCACGCTGGCCACCCTGACGACAGGCGCTGGAGAGACTTCGCAACGTCTCGATGTCTTTGTCTATGAAGGAAAGTTCTGCAAATGGGCCGAATCGACTGAAGTGACGCCATCGACTTCGGCACAGGCCTCGACAGGGAAAATGGTCGTGCCTCTTTCACAGGAAGAACGGGAGCTTTTTTCGTTGCCCGAAACACCGGTTTACTTGCCGGAGCTGGATGGGATCTTGTCGGCTGAGGGCAAATTGGGTGTACCGCCCAACTTTACGCCTCAAGATACCGCTTTCGTTTATGAATTTGCCCCGGTTATCGAATTCGGGGCCATAGCCCAAGGGGTCAGTGATACTCGAACCCTGCGCGGCATGCGCCTTCAATTTGTGAACACAGACTGGATTTTCGTCGAGCCTGACACGGGTGCGTTCTATAAGGCCCGAGTGCCTGAAAGTAATCGCATTGAGTTGAAGTTTTCTCGCGTCACTGAGGTTGACGAGATCAATGAATTCATTCGGGTATCGGAGAAATACCGATTGGTGCGGGAGCGTCCGAATATAGAGACAGATCGGGAAAATATCGCACGTTTGCTCTTTGATATGCTCGATGATGCCGAACGGGATGCGTGGAAAGTTTCCTTGACCCCGCAGATCACTTCTTATGATGACTATGCGCGGTGGTGTATTACCAATGGGGAGGAAAATTCACTTCTGAGATTTGCCAGTGAAATTCTGGCGGGTGAAGAAATCCAGAAGAAATTCGTGGAGCTTGCCAAGCAGTGCATTCCTGACTTCAAGAAGATTGCTCAGAGAAGCGTGCCCGAAAAGCAGCATATCCTGGAAGTTCTCAACAGGCTTTTGCCGGTAGCGGGCTCAAAAGGAAAATGGGTAGAGCTGAATATGCAGAGCATTATTACCTCCAAGGCTACCAACGCGATTCTGAGCCAGATCAAGGGTGCCAACCTTTCCTTTGCCCAGGTTTATACCGAGTCCGGGGAGCGGGTCGTGTATTACGCGCTTTCGGGGGGGGAGAAAGCCAGGGGCCTTAAATTACGGATCGATTCTGCCGAAACGACCGAGCAGATCCTGGACGGGGTCATATTCCGCGATGCCCGTGCCCGAATGGCAAGCCGCGAGCCCGATCCCCGGTTTACCAGCCTGCCGGTGGTCAGGGATGCTGCCCGCACGGTAATTCGGGATTTCAGCCGCGACCTCGATGCAGAGCGATTGATCGCAACCGTGTTGAAAGAGGATATGGCGACGACGCGCTTGACCCATATCAGATTCTTTACCGTGCTCGATACCTGTCGATCCTGTGGCGGATTCGTGCTGCCTCGCTTGAAACTGGATTTTCCTGACGCCCTGTTTTCCGTGACCTACCTGAAAAATTACACCTTTTCGTAACGGACCCTGACCTGTGCGGTGTGCCGGGAGCACCGCACAGCGGCACCATGGCGTGTGTTTCTTGACGCCTCTACGATTATCGATTGATATCGCGGTGTCCATTTCTGCGCTCAACGCTGCTAGGCTTGGCCGCTCTTGTCCGTGACCCAGAACATTTCTGATGCTTGAACGCCTGCTGATCCTGACTGCCCTGACGCTGGCCGTACAAACGGCGGGTGCGGTCACGATTTATAAAACCGTCGATGCAGATGGCGTCGTTTCGTTTTCCGACCGTCCTGCACCCGGTGCTTCTGTCGTGGTGTTCAGGGACCGGATGGTCGAGCATTTCGAGAAGCAGGTGCATCTGAGCGTCAAGAAGGAAGGCGGTGTCCACAGCCTTTATGTGCGCAACGATCTGTATGCGCCGGTCGAGGTTGAGCTCAAGCTTTCCGGGCTGAGCAACGTGCTCGGGGTGACGGGATCGTCGTCAACCATTCGCCGCACCGTGCCTGCGCGCAGTAACGAACGCATGATCGTGCTGAGCCCCAAACAGACGGGCAAGGCCATGAACTACGCCTCGATACTGACTTCCACTCTGGGAGACTCTAAGCGGGCTACGCAGGCCTACAAGTATCCTTTGCCGTGGGTGGGCGGGCCGTTCCGACTGACTCAGGGGCCTGGCGGCAAATACAGCCATTACGGCCCGAAGGGGCGTTACGCGATGGACATCGCCATGCCGGAAGGCACGCCCATCATCGCGGCGCGTGCAGGCACGGTAGTGAAGGTCGAGAACAATCAGACTGGCCGAGGCTCGAACCCGTCAGGCAATTTCGTGCGAATCCTGCACAATGACGGCACTATGGGCGTCTATCTGCACCTGATGCGTGGCTCGGTGAGTGTCAGGGAAGGCCAGCAAGTGCGCGTCGGCAGCCCGCTGGCGCGCTCTGGCAATACCGGCAACAGCACCGGCCCGCATTTGCACTTTGTCATCCAGCGCAATACGGGTCAGGCGCTGGAATCCATTCCCTATGAATTCGCCTCGCCGGTCCAGAGCCTGCCCAATTTCGCCGTGGGCGGGAATTAGGGCTTCGCGAATAAATTCGCTCCCACGGAGCGAACGCTATCAGTCGATCTTCAGCACCTTGGCCAGCACGATCTTCGGACCTTTCATCTTCTTGATGATGATGCGCAGGCCTTCGACTTCCATCTGCTCTTCCTCTTCCGGCACCCGTTTCAGGGTTTCGTAGATCAGGCCGGCCAGGGTTTCGGCCTCGATGTGGTCCAGATCGATGCCCAGCAGGCGTTCGACCTTGAAGAGCGGGGTATCGCCCCGTACCAGCAGCTTGCCCGGCTGGTAGGCGAGGATGCCGCGTTCGACCTTGCGGTGCTCGTCCTGGATGTCGCCGACCAGCACTTCCAGCACGTCTTCCATGGTCAGGTAGCCGATGATCTTGCCGTCAGCTTCTTCCACCAGCGCGAAATGCGCGCCACCCTTGCGGAACTGCTCCAGCAGTTGCGACAGCGGCATGTGCCGTGAGACGCGCTCCAGCGGGCGGATCAGTTCGGAGAGGTTGAAGGATTCCGGAATATGGTCCAGTGCCGCCAGTTCCAGCAGCAGATCCTTGATGTGAAGCAGGCCGACGAACTCGTTGTTCTCGGCATCGTAGACCGGATAACGGCTGAATTTGTGACGACGGAACTGGGCCAGGATTTCCTTGAGCGGTGCGTTGCAATCCAGGGAAACCAGGTCTTCGCGGGAGTTGGCCCAGTCGACCACTTCCAGCTCGCCCATTTCCACGGCCGAAGCCAGCACGCGCATGCCCTGATCGCTGGGGTCCTGGCCACGGCTGGAGTGCAGGATCAGTTTCAGCTCGTCGCGGCTGTAGCTGTGTTCATGATGCGGGCCGGGCTCGCCCTGACCGGCAATGCGCAGGATAGCGTTAGCGCTGGCGTTGAGCAGGTAGATGGCCGGGTACATCAGCCAGTAGAACAGATACAGCGGCACGGCGGTCCACAGCGACAGCAGCTCGGGCTTGCGAATGGCCCAGGATTTGGGCGCCAGTTCACCGATCACGATATGCAGGTAGGAAATGATGAAGAATGCGGTGAAGAACGACACGCCTCTGATCACTTCTGCGGATTCCACGCCCATCGCACTGAGCAGCGGTTCCAGCAAGTGGGCGAAGGCAGGTTCACCGACCCAGCCCAGGCCGAGAGACGCGAGGGTAATACCCAACTGGCAGGCCGACAGGTAGGCATCCAGTTGCCCGTGAACCGTGCGCAGGATGTGGCCGCTCCAGCCGTTTTTCTTGGCGATGGCCTCGACGCGGGTCGAGCGCAGTTTGACCATGGCGAACTCTGCTGCAACGAAGAAGCCGTTGAGCAGGACCAGGAACAGTGCAAAAAGAATCATGCCGAAATCGGCGAAGAGTGAAGCCGTCGTGAAACTAGGGGATGGGTCCATGGTGGGGTTTTGCGGAATCCGTTGTATTCAAAGATAAGGGCGTGCGGCACAGGAAATGGCGCCATGAACGAGGCAATGTAGCGGCTCGCAGCGAGCTTGCCTAGTAGTCTGGATCCACATCTCCGGGTTTTGCCAACTGAATGGCGGCGAAATGGCAGGTAAATACGCTGCCTTTGCCCATTACGCTGTTGATTTCAAGTGTGCCGCGATGGCGCAGCAACACATGCTTCACGATCGCCAGGCCCAGGCCGGTACCGCCGGTATTGGAGGCGCGGCTGGTGTCGACGCGATAGAAACGCTCGGTCAGACGCGGCAGGTGCTTGGTTTCGATGCCGATGCCCGAGTCGTGCACGCTCAGGTGTGCGCCGCGGTCATCGGTCCACCAGCGAATACGGATATTGCCTTCCGCTGGCGTGTATTTCACGGCATTGAAGATCAGGTTGGAAAATGCGCTGCGCAGCTCGGTTTCGCTGCCCTTGAGCTGCATGTCGCTTTCCACATCGAGGGTGATCTGGTGATTCTTGCTGGCTGACAACGCCTTGGCGTCGGCCTTGATGGTCTTGAGCAGTGTCACCACGGCGACCGGATGGTTGTCCGAGGGGTAGTCAGTGGCTTCGAGCTTGGCCAGCAGCAGCAAGTCGTTGAGCAGCGTCTGCATGCGCCCGCCTTGCTGGTGCATCTGCTGCAAGGCCCGCACCCAGCGCGGATTGACCTCTTCGACGTTGTCGAGCAGCGTTTCCAGATAGCCGAAGATCACTGTCAGCGGCGTGCGCAGCTCGTGGGAAACGTTGGCGACGAAATCTTTGCGCATCTGTTCCAGTTGATGGATCCGCGTGACATCGCGCACCAGCATCAGGTGCTCGTTGTTGCCGTAGCGGGTGATCAGCAACTGGATGCGCAGGTGGTCCTTGGTTGGCGAGGGGATTTCCAGCGGCTCGCTGTAGTTGCCCAGCGCGAAGTATTCCTTGAAGCGTGGATGGCGTACCAGGTTGGTGACCGGCTGGCCGCTGTCTTGAGGCGTCTTGAGGCCCAGAAGCGTTTCGGCAGCGCGGTTCCACCATTCCAGGTTGCCCTCGCTGTCGAGCATGATGACCGCATCGCGCAAGGCTGCGGTGGATTCCTGGACCCGGTCGATGACCGCCTGCAGGCGACCCCGTACGCGCTGATCCCGGCGTTGCAGGTGATAGATGCTGTCGAAGACTTCGCCCCACAGGCCATAGCCGTCAGGTGGCGGCTCGTCAGTGCTGTGGTTGCTCAGCCATTCATGCAGGCGCAGCAGTTGCTTGAGGGTCCAGGCCAGGTAAAGCCCCAGCCCGATAGCCAGGCTCCAGCCGTACTCGCCACTGATCAGGCCGACCACGAGGCAGGCGGTGACCAGCAGCAACATGTGGCGTATCAGCGTGCCGTGCCAGTTTCGATTCAATTAAAGGTACATCCTTGACGGGTACACATTGGCCGCTGCCTTGTGTCTCTACGCAAACGGCTCTCAGCTTTTGGTGGAAAAGCGATAACCGGTGCCGCGCACGGTTTGTACCAGATTCTCGTAAGCATCACCCAGGGCTTTGCGCAGGCGCCGGATGTGGACGTCCACGGTACGCTCTTCGACATACACGTTGCCTCCCCATACTTGATCCAGCAATTGGCCGCGAGTGTAGGCACGTTCCTGGTGGGTCATGAAGAACTGCAGCAGACGGTATTCGGTAGGGCCCATTTCCGCAGGCTTGCCATCGATGGTCACGCGGTGGCTGACCGGGTCGAGCAGCAGGCCGCCGACTTCTATCGGCGCTTCGCCATCGCTCGGGCCTGCACGGCGCAGCACGGCTTTCAGGCGGGCAACCAGCTCCCGTGGGGAGAACGGCTTGGTGATGTAATCGTCGGCGCCGACTTCCAGGCCCTGGATCTTGTTGTCCTCTTCGCCCTTGGCCGTCAGCATGATGATCGGGATGTCACCGGTCAGTTCGTCGCGCTTGAGGCGTCGCGCCAGCTCGATACCGGATGTGCCGGGCAGCATCCAGTCCAGCAGGATGAGGTCTGGCTTGCGGTCGACGATGATTGCGTGGGCCTGCTGGGAGTTTTCCGCCTCCATGCAGTCATAGCCAGCCATTTCCAGTGCGACGGCGATCATTTCACGAATGGGGGCTTCGTCGTCAACGATCAGGATGCTCCTGCCAGCCATGCTCGAACCTCTTGTCATTTAACTGTCTTGGGGCGCATTAGATAACGGAAATATTGCAGTCGTGTGACATCTTGAGATGAGGCTAGCACGAGGGCCGAAATCAGCGCAGTGCGTAGTCCGCCACAATCCCCAGGAAGATGGCCAGTCCGGCCCAGTGGTTATGCAGGAAAGCCTTGAAACAGGCGTCCCGGTCCTTGAGGCGGGTGCTCCAGTACTCCCAGGCAAAACAGCCGGCGGCCACCAGCAGGCCTGTGTAGAAAAAGGCGCCCAGCTCGAAGCGAATGCCAGCGAGTATCAGGCAACCCAGTGCCAGGCCTTGCAGCGTCAGGATGATGATGCGGTCGGCATCCCCGAACAGCACGGCAGTGGATTTCACGCCGATTTTCAGATCGTCGTCGCGGTCCACCATGGCGTAGTAAGTGTCGTAGGCCACGGTCCACAACAGGTTGGCGATGTAAAGCAGCCAGGCGGCGGCAGGCAATGCGCCTGTTTCTGCGGTGAAGGCCATGGGCATTCCCCACGAGAATGCAGCACCCAGTACCACTTGCGGGTAATAGGTATAACGTTTCATGAACGGATAACAGGCAGCCAGCGCCAGCCCGCCGAACGACAGCCAGACAGTCGTCGAATTGGTCAGCAGCACCAGCAGGAAGCTCAGGGTCACCAGAATGGCGAACAGCGCCAGTGCTTCCCGCGAACTGACCTTGCCGCTGACCAGCGGGCGCTGCTCGGTGCGTTTTACATGGCCATCCACCTTGCGGTCAGCGAAGTCGTTGATGACGCAGCCGGCGGCACGCATCAGAAACACGCCGGTCACGAAAATCAGCACATTGGCCAGCGAGGGTGAGCCCTCACCGGCAATCCACAAGGCCCAGAGCGTTGGCCATAGCAGCAGGTAGACGCCAATCGGCCTGTCGATGCGGGTCAGCTGGATGAAGTCCCAGGCGCGAGGGTTCAGGCGATTGAGGGATTTGAGCAACGACAGGTACATCAGGAGTGTTCCTCGTTCTTGAGGGCGTTCCAGAAACTGGGCAGAAAAATCTCGGCAACCAGCACGCTCAGCGGGCCACGGCTGAAGCACGAACGGCGAGCCCACAGATCGCTGGTGGCATCCGCTTCGGGCAGCCAGGCCTCAGGGTAGCGGCAGACTTGCAGCGGGCCGCGCTCGAAGGCCTTGTCGCTGAACAGTAACTCGCCCAGCGAGCGTGTGCCCAGTTCATCCATGTTCAAGCCGCCTTCGAGCAAGGCACTGCGGGCCGCGACGCTGCGGGCGAATACCCACTTTTCGCCGCGACCGCGCAAATACACTTCACGCACCCAGCCCAGACTGGCCTCGGGTAGCTCAAGAGCGGTGCATTCGTCGGGGCGCAACGGCTGCCAGCCTTCAAACAGCAGCGTGACGCTGAAGCCGTCTGACGACAGGCGCGTCAGGCGTCGGGTCAGGGAGTCCTGATTGAACAGCCAGTCGAGAATCAAGGGCCCCGGCACATTGGCCAGTTGCTCGTGTTCAAGCCATACGGGGGCAGGCAATGCGGGGTTTTGCTGGGACACGGTAAGCGATTATCGGCAGTCAACAAGAAGTGGGAGCTTAGCATGATTGCCGGGGCTGACCGACGATTGGTCGTGCACCTGGTATCACAAACAGGCTTGCATATGAGTGCTGTGGACAGTACAACCCTCGCGGGGATTTGACTCCAGAAACACGAGCCAGTGGCAATAGACCGCTGCGCCAGTATTTAGCCTGATCATCGAGGGACCCGAACCATGAAAAAGTGGCAATGCATTGTCTGTGGCCTTATCTACAACGAAGCCGATGGCTGGCCCGATGACGGTATTGCGCCCGGCACTCGCTGGGAAGATGTACCCGAAGACTGGCTTTGCCCGGATTGCGGTGTCGGCAAGATCGACTTTGAAATGATTGAAATCGGCTGATCCAGCAGAATATCTGCCGGCTTCACTGGCCTTTTTCGCCAGCAAGCGGCTTCCCACACTTTTTTGATGAGAGAAGTAATGAGCGCACCTGTCGTCATCATCGGTACCGGCCTTGCGGGCTACAACCTCGCCCGTGAGTTTCGCAAACTGGACGGCGAAACACCGCTGTTGCTCATTACGGCCGATGATGGCCGCTCCTACTCCAAGCCCATGCTGTCCACCGGCTTTGGCAAGAACAAGCAAGCCGACGAACTGAGCATGGCACAACCCGGCGCCATGGCAGATCAGCTCAAGGCGCACGTTCGCACCCATACCCGCATCAGCGGCATCGATCCCGGCCACAAGCGACTGTGGATCGGCGAAGAGGCGGTGTACTACCGCGATCTGGTGCTGGCATGGGGCGCGGAAACCATTCGGGTTCCTGTGGAAGGGGATGCGCAGGACGCCATTTTCCCCATCAACGATCTTGAAGATTACGCCCGCTTCCGCGAGGCGGCGGCAGGCAAAAAGCGGGTTCTGATCCTGGGCGCAGGCCTGATTGGTTGTGAGTTTGCCAACGACCTGATCCTTGGCGGCTATGAGGTCGATCTGGTCGCGCCCTGCGAGCAGGTCATGCCGACCCTGTTGCCTCCCGCTGCTGCGGCTGCGGTGCAGGCGGGGCTCGAAGGTATTGGCGCCCGTTTCCATCTGGGGCCGATCCTTAGCCGTCTTCAGCGCAATGAACAGACACTTGAAGCGCACCTGTCCGACGGGCAGGTGATTGCCTGCGATCTGGTCGTCTCGGCCATCGGCCTGCGTCCACGAGTCGATCTGGCTGCTGCTGCCGGTTTACTCACCGGGCGCGGTGTCGTGGTTGATCGGCACCTGCAGACCTCGCACGCCAACATCTATGCCTTGGGCGATTGTGCTGAGGTCGATGGTCTGAACCTGTTGTACGTCATGCCGTTGATGAGCTGTGCCCGTGCCTTGGCGCAGACACTCGCCGGTACGCCGACGGCAGTGAAATATGGCCCGATGCCTATCACCGTAAAGACGCCGGTTTGCCCTCTGGTGGTTTCGCCACCTCCTCGCGGGACCGAAGGAAGCTGGAGTGTCGAAGGCGAGGGCGCGGACATCAAGGCCGTGTGTCATGACGCCGAAGGCCAGTTGCTGGGCTACGCCCTGACGGGAGCCTCAGTGTCGGAGAAACTGGCCCTGAACAAGACGTTACCCCCTCTATTGCCCTGAATATGGGGCGTTTTGTCGGATATGTCGCTTTTTTCGTCCTATAAACGTTAAGCATGTACTGGCGCGTGCCTCAACGGCATGCCATCCTCGGTTACGTCTGCCGCTACGTAGAGCCGTCGCGGCACCTTGTCGCTGCTTTACCCAGGCAGTACGGGACATAAAAACAAAAAACCGTAAAGAGGCTTCATACATGCGTAAACCAGATATTGCAGCCGCTATTGCTGAAAAAGCGGATCTCACCAAAGAACAGTCCAATCGCGTTCTCAACGCCATTCTTGAAGAAATCACCGGCGCACTGCACCGCAAGGACAGCGTGACCCTGGTGGGCTTCGGTACCTTCCTGCAACGCCATCGCGGTGCCCGCACCGGCAAGAACCCGCAAACGGGTGAACCGGTGAAAATCAAAGCCAGCAATACCGTTGCCTTCAAGCCTGGCAAGGCTCTGAAAGACAGCGTCAATCCATAACATTCACTGCGCGCCTTGGCGGGAGGCGAGCAGTCATTGAAACGGGCACACCCATTGGATGGGGTGCCCGTTTTTTATTGCTCAGGATTGCGTTTATAAGAAATGATTCGATCTTCGCCGAAAAACACGATTGTCCTACAGGATTGCCGCCAATAACCCGCTACACTGCCTCACCAATCGCTCTGACCGGGCTGACTTTCTGCTGAGGCAATGTGTATGAAGTTTCGTTTCCTGCTCTGGATGCTGGGCCTTCTGATGGCTCGGGCCAGCCGTACCAATCCTGCGTTTCAGCAGCAGCTTGCCGACAAGGAGCTGACCTTTCAGTTGCAGACTGCCGATGGCAAGGTCGCTCGTCATTTCATCGTCAGTGGCCAGCGCATCCGCAGTGCCGGTGGCGTGGTTGCCGAACCTGCATTCGCCATTGTCTTTCGCGACGCGGCCTTCGGGTTTGCCACGATGCAGGCCAGTAACAAGCAACTGGCGTTCATGAAGGGGATTCAGGACAAGGACATCCAGATCAAGGGCAATACTTCGCTGGTGATGTGGTTTCAGGGCCTGACCAAATACCTGAAACCGAAAAAGAAGGCCAACTGATTCAAGGCAGCTGCAACCCGCCTGCGGCTTTGTGAAGCTCGCGCAAATGTTCACCCATCTGTTTGAGATTGGCTTCGTTGGCCGCGATTTCAGTGGCGCGTTCCGGCTCAAGCAAGGCACGTACTTCCTTGTCGAGATCGCCGGTCAGACGCTTCAATTGCTTCTGGCGCTGGCTGCTCTCTGCTTCAAGTCGCTGCCACTCGCCCGCCTGTGGCAATCCATAACCGCTGCTGCCCAGCAATTCGGCTGGACGGCTGAGAAAGCCGCTGCTGGCGAGAATCTCTTGCAGCGTCTTTGACGCCTGGGAGACGCTGCCGTCTTTCTGTTCCCTTGCTCCGAGATAGCGTTGTTTCACTTCGTCCTGGGCCAGCAGCAATTGCCGGCGCAGGCTTGCCTGTTCCAGCAGCAGAATGGCGGCACTGGTGCGCAGATCGGCTTTATCGAACCACTGGCTGCGTTCTTTGGCTGACAGCAGCAGCCAGTCTTCGACGGTGGTCTGCGGGATGGGCAGATGCTTCTTCAAGACCTCGAACATCGCCTGATAGCGGTCGCGATAGGAGTCGAAGCGATAACCCATGCGCAGCGCTTCCTTTGGATCGTCCAGCACGCTGGTGTCGGCAAGACCGCGGCCTTTGAGCACTTCCAGCAAACCGTTGGGCAGGATGCTGTCCAGGCCGACAAGTTTGGGGTTGTGGGTGCCGCTGCGTAGCAGCTTGAGGTTTTCCACAGCACAGTTGTTGGACAGGAAGTAATAGTTGCCGTCGTAACTCCAGTGCATCTCGGCCGCATGTTGCACCAGCCCTTCGATTTCCGGGCGGGACAGTTTGATCGGCACGGAGGCGAGGCTGCGCAGTTCGGTCTTGGTGTATTCGTCGATGACCTGGGCCAGCGGCAGCACAAACAGTCGCGACGGATAAGCTCCCATCAGGCCGTCCCAGCTGGACAGTTGCACATCGCCCACGAATGCACGGTAAGACAGGACCAGATGTTGATCCAGGTCCAGGCGGCAATCAGGCCCGCGTGGTCGTCCCGGCTTGCAGATCACCAGGCGCAACATGCTGTGGCCCCAGCGGCTTACCCAGTTCTGGTTGGCTTCAGCCAGCAGGTAGTCGACTTCATAGACCCGCTCCGGATCAAGCTTGCCCAGAGGTTCGCGTCCGAAATCGCTCCCCGCATTCAGGTACGGGAAGAAGGACGGGCACTCGTCTTTCTGCGGCGGAGCCCAGCCGAAATGTTCCTTGTAGTAGGCGTACAGGGCCGGACGGCGGCAGGCGTAGGCCGGGTCGAGCAGGAAGTACTCCATGTTCACGGCCACGAATTCCAGCGGGCTGGTGGTTTCGTAGATGTCCGGGCTGCGTGCGACCTGCCCGTTGTGTTCCTCCCGCTCGCCGCGTCGGCCGACATATTGCGGCCAGCCTGCCAGGTCCAGCAGGCGCGGATCATCGCTCAGGGTGAAGCGTCGCTCGGTTTCGCCACGGCAACTGTCAGGCAGGCCAATGTTACCTGCTGAACTGTTCTGGCGTGAGCAGCGGAAAATCAGGGCGCGCTGCGTTGAAGACCACAGGCGGGCGCGATCGTAGACGTGGGTCAGCTCGTGCAGAACCGTGGCGAGCATTTCACGCCGGACCGTGCCGTGAGGGCGTCCGGTCTGGGTGGTGGCTGCCGAGCCGTCGGTCAACGGCGCCAGCAGTTTTGTATTGAGATAAAGCTGGTAGGGACCGGCAGCCTGGCCATAGGCGTTTTCAGGCATATCGCCGGACCAGCGCACTTCAACACGCCGGTCCAGATCCTTGATGAAGCTTGGCGGCAGGGCGCGCATGGCTTCATCAAGGAGTGTCTGGCTCGCATGTTGTTGGGCTGGGGTCAGGTCGTCGGTCTGCAGCTCAAGCGTCAGGCTGGCAAGAGCATGGGGTGCGACCAGCGACAATGCGCCGGCAAGCAGCCAGGCGCCAAGTCGTCTCACAGAGCGAGAATGGCTTCGGCCAGTGTCCGGTCACTGGCATCACGTGCTTCAGGCACGCGGGTGCGCAGGGTATCGAAAGCGGCATCGAGTTGCGCGCCGTGGATGTCACCGTCGCTGGCGACATAGCTGGCGGCGTCGTCTTTGGCCTGGATAACGACCTTGGAGTCGCGAATGGAGGTCGTGGTGTCCGAGGTGAAGTCGATGGAACGACCGAAAGCGCGAACGATGATATTGCTCGTGGCCACGACGGTCTGGGCCTGGGCAATGTCTGCCATTACTAGCAGGCCAAGGGTAGCGGCAATCAGCGGGGTACGCATGTAACGTCTCCAGTTACGCAAAGAGGTCGAAAGTGACTATTGGACGAGGATTGTTTCTGCCAGTTCAAGGTCGCTGGCATGAAGTTTTGACTGGGTGTTTCGCAGGTTGCGCAATGCTGACTCCAGTCGGACACCGCGGATCTGGCCGTCAGTGGCAACGAACGCCGCTGCATCATCCTGAGCGGCCAGGATCAGTTTTCTGTCGAAAGGCGCAGTGGTGACCTGAGTGGTGACGTATCCGGTAATGACCAGGCTCTGTGTCGTCGTATCAAAGGCCTGAGCCGGGCTGACCCAGATCAGGCTGGCGACTGGAGCTGCAAACAGAAGAGGTAATAAACGCATGGCTTTCAATGGCTGGAAAAACGAGGTCCAAGGCTAGCGCAATGCCAGCCCTGGAGCTACCCCAGGACTGGCTTAGATGGCCAGAATGGCCTGGGCCAGTTGTGTATCTGTTGCGCTCAGGTTCGGGTATTGCTGGCGAATGTGCTGGAACGCGCCTTCCAGTTGAGCACCGCGGATGTCGCCTTCGCTGGCCACGAAGCTGGCAGCTTCGTCACGGGCGGCACGGACGATCTTGTCGTCTCTCAAGGAAGAAGAGGCATCGGAAGTGGCTTCGCTGGAAGCTGCCACTGCGCCCACGACTGCATCGGTAGTGACGATGAAGCTGGTGGCGCTTGCACTGGCAGCCGCTGTCAGCAGTGCGGCTGCAGCGAGGATACGGAACAGAGTCATGGTGGAATTCCAAAGTGTGACGGAGTGGGCATTAGCCTATCGCAGCCGTCATGAGATTGTCATTGCAGGGTGCAGGCCGGTAGGCGAATGGTTTACGTGGAACCGGATTTATCCGGGAAGAGCCCCCGTACATTCTCTGCATCTCTGCTGGTAGCGAATGAGGCTTCCCGGGTGTCAGCCGCCGTGCGCCAAACTGTACAGGTATTTATTCCTGTTGGTAAAACTGTACCTGTTCCGGGATATTTCAGTCCACAAACGACAAGGCCCGTCTCGGTTGTCTGAGACGGGCCTTGTGTTAAACAATTTGGGGTGCTGGTGAGAGACCTGTGAGGTCTGGACCAGCGGGCGCTTGAGTTAGCGCCAGAACGGCTTGCTCAGCTCTTCGTAACGCTGTGCTTCGCTGATACCTGCGTCGGCGAGCAGACGTGCATCCAGGCGAGCCAGTTGGTGGCGGCTGGAGAGACGACGCTGCCAGAGCATCAGGTTGGCGAGTACGCGCAGAGGCCATGCAGCTTGAGCGGTGTTGACGGTGCTTTCGTTGAACAGGTCGGAACTGACTGTACGTTCCATGGTGTGACTTCCTTCCGCTTGTGGCGGGTTTAGAGAATGACTTGACTGGTGCCTATCTTCCTCTCAGTCGGCCAGTATCTATAGACACAGTTCATTTGTATTGTGATGGTTCAGTTAACTGTTTATAGGCACTGTTTTGTTCATAAATGGGGCAACTGTACCGGTGAGCACTTATATGGTGCATTTTGTGGTCGGGCGTGGTGGGTTTTGCTGTTTTTAGCCGTTTTTTGACCGGTACAGAAGTACAGTTTTTTTAAGATAGGTTGAGTGACACTGGAAAGTGAGCCAAGAAACCTCTTGCTCACTTGCAACTGTGTTCCTCAGGTCGGCAGCATGCGACCAGTCTCTTCCAGGTTGATGTGCCAACTCAGTGCTTCGCGCAGGATGTGCGGGGTGTGTCCGCCGATGGCGCAGGCGGCCGCAAAGTATTGATTCAGAGCCTCGCGATAGTCTGGATGCACACAATTGTCGATGATGATCCGTGCGCGTTCGCGAGGTGCCAGGCCGCGCAGATCGGCCAGGCCCTGCTCGGTCACGAGGATGTCTACATCGTGCTCGGTGTGGTCGACATGGCTCACCATCGGCACCACGCTGGAAATCGAACCGCCCTTGGCGATGGATTTGGTGACGAAGATGGCCAGGTGGGCATTGCGCGAGAAGTCGCCGGAGCCGCCGATGCCGTTCATCATCCGGGTACCGCAGACGTGGGTCGAGTTCACGTTGCCGTACAGGTCGAATTCCAGTGCCGTGTTGATGCCGATAATGCCCAGGCGGCGAATGACTTCAGGGTGGTTGGAGATCTCTTGGGGGCGCAGCACCAGGCGTGACTTGTAGCGATTGAAATCCGAGAACACTTGCTCGTGCTTGGCGGCGGACAGGGTCATGGAGCTGCCGGATGCGAAGCTCAGTTTGCCGGCATCGAACAGGTCGAAAGTCGAGTCCTGCAGCACTTCGGAATACATGGTCATGTCATGGAACGGCGAATCCAGCAGGCCGTGCATCACGGCATTGGCGATGGTGCCGATCCCGGCCTGCAACGGCATCAACTGGTTGGTCAGCCGGTCTTCGCGCACTTCCTTCTTGAAGAACTCCACCAGATGGTTGGCGATGGCCTGGGTCTCGGCATCCGGCGGCAGTAAAGTTGAAGGTGAGTCGCCCTGATCGCTGATGACAATACCGACGATCTTTGCCGGGTCGATCTTCACGGCGCTGCTGCCAATGCGTGAGTCGGCATCCAGGACCGGAATCGGCAGGCGGGTCGGCCGATAGCTGGGGATATAGATGTCGTGCAGGCCTTCCAGCTCCAGCGGCTGTGACAGGTTGATCTCCACGATCACCTGCTTGGCCAGGATCGCGAAGCTGGCCGAGTTGCCGACCGAAGTGCTCAGCACCAGATGGCCTTCTTCGGTAATCGCCACGCATTCGATGACGGCCAGATCCACTGCCTTGATCTGGCGGTTGCGCAACTGTTCAACGGTATCGGACAGGTGCTGGTCTATGAACATGACCGTACCGTTATTGATGGCTTTGCGCAGCGTATTGTCGACCTGGAAGGGCATGCGACGAGACAGCACGCCGGCTTCGGTCAACTGCTTGTCCAGATCGTTGCCCAGGCTGGCGCCGGTCATCAGGCTGATCTTGAGTGGCGACACTCTGGCGCGTTCGGCCAATGCGTGGGGAACGGCCTTGGCTTCACCGGCGCGGGTGAAGCCGCTCATGCCGACGGTCATGCCATCTTCAATCAAGGCAGCGGCATCTGCTGCACTCATTACCTTGCTCATCAAAGAAGGCAAGCGGATACGGTCGCGGTACATGGATTCTGTCTCGAAGGTGGAAGCGAGGGTCAAGTCTAGAGATTCAGGGATTTTCCGTCCCGCGACCAAGGTCGCATTGGAGGCCTCTAATCAGGGCCTTTCAAGGCAAAACACTGTTACGCGGAATGTAAAAAAGCCCCAGGCGCAGAACGCACTGGGGCTTTTCTGAAGCGAATTGAGGCTAAGCGTTTTCCACAGCCTTAACCATGTCCTCGATCACCTTTTTGGCGTCTCCGAACACCATCATGGTTTTATCCATATAGAACAGTTCGTTGTCCAGACCGGCATAACCGCTGGCCATGGAGCGCTTGTTGACGATGATCGTCTTGGCCTTGAAGGCTTCGAGAATCGGCATCCCGGCAATCGGCGATTTGGGGTCGTTGCGGGCTGCCGGGTTGACCACGTCGTTGGCGCCCAGCACCAGCACCACATCGGCCTGACCGAACTCGGAGTTGATGTCTTCCATCTCGAACACCTGGTCATAAGGCACTTCGGCCTCGGCCAGCAGCACGTTCATATGCCCAGGCATACGGCCTGCTACCGGGTGGATGGCGTATTTCACGGTGACGCCGTGATGGGTCAGCTTCTCAGTCAGTTCTTTGAGTGCATGCTGCGCCCGTGCGACTGCCAGGCCGTAGCCCGGGACGATGATCACGGTGTCGGCGTTGGTCAGCAGGAAAGTAGCATCGTCGGCCGAACCGGATTTGACCGGACGCGCTTCCTTGGCATTCGCCGGGCCACCGGCTTCGGTTGCGCCGCCGAAGCCGCCACCGATCACGTTAAAGAATGAGCGGTTCATGGCTTTGCACATGATGTAGGACAGAATCGCACCCGAAGAGCCCACCAGCGAGCCGGCAATGATCAGCATCGAGTTGTTCAGCGAAAAGCCGATACCTGCCGCTGCCCAGCCCGAATAGCTGTTGAGCATCGACACCACCACGGGCATGTCCGCGCCGCCAATCGGGATGATCAGCAGCACGCCGATCACGAAGGCCAGGGCCAGCATGATTGCGAAGGCGGTCAGGTTGCCGGTGAACGTGAACGTCAGGCCAAAGAACAGCGTGGCCAGCCCGAGAATCAGGTTCAGCTTGTGCTGCCCGGCAAACTGTACCGGTGTGCCCTGGAACAGACGGAATTTGTACTTGCCCGACAGCTTGCCGAAGGCGATCACCGATCCGGAAAAGGTGATTGCCCCGATGGCGGCGCCGAGGAACAGCTCCAGGCGGTTACCGGTGGGTATCGCATCGCCAAGGTTGCGCACGATGCCCAGCGATTGTGGCTCCACGACGGCGGCAATCGCAATGAACACCGCTGCAAGACCGATCATGCTGTGCATGAAGGCGACCAGCTCCGGCATTTTGGTCATCTCGACACGCTTGGCCATGATCGACCCCGCCGTGCCACCGACCAGCAGGCCGACCACGATATAGCCAATGCCCGCGCTGGTGCCTTCGACGGTCGAAAGGGCCGCCAGCTTGAAGACCAGGCCGACGGTGGTGATCACGGCCAGGCCCATGCCCAGCATGCCGAACAGGTTGCCGCGACGGGAAGTTGTAGGGTGCGAGAGTCCTTTAAGCGCCTGAATGAAGCAGATCGAAGCGACCAGGTACAGCAGGGTGACCAGATTCATGCTCATTACTTCTGCACCTCGTCTTTTGCCTTGGGTGCTTTTTTCTTGAACATTTCCAGCATGCGCCGGGTGACCAGAAAACCGCCGAACACATTCACGGCAGCCAGGGCCACGGCAAGCGTGCCCATGATCTTGCCCAGCGGCGTGACCGTCAGGGCGGCAGCGAGCATTGCGCCGACAATCACGATGGCGGAAATGGCGTTGGTCACGGCCATCAGCGGCGTATGCAGGGCAGGCGTCACGTTCCAGACCACGTGGTAACCGATATAGATCGCCAGTACAAAAATGATCAGGTTATAGATACCAGGGGAGATCAACTCTTCCATTGTCTTGTCCTCAGCCGTTCTTGCGAATGACTTGGCCGTCGCGGCACATCAGGCACGCGGCGACGATGTCGTCTTCGAGATTGATCTGCAACTGGCCGTCCTTGTCGAACAGCAGCTTCATGAAGTCCAGCAGGTTGCGTGCGTACAGCGCCGAGGCGTCAGCCGCGACCAGGGCGGGCAGGTTGGTATGGCCGACGAGGGTCACGCCGTGCTCCACCACCACCTGATCGGCCACTGTCAGCGGGCAATTGCCGCCTTGTGCCGCGGCCAGATCGATGACTACCGAGCCGGGCTTCATCTGTGCCACGGTTTCGGCACTGAGCAGCACCGGTGCCTTGCGGCCTGGGATCAGTGCGGTCGTGATCACAATGTCAGACAGCTTGGCGCGCTCATGCACGGCGACGGCCTGACGCTGCATCCAGCTCGCAGGCATTGGACGTGCGTAACCGCCAACCCCTTCGGCGCACTCGCGCTCTTCATCGGTTTCGTACGGTACGTCGATGAATTTGGCACCCAGAGACTCGATCTGCTCTTTGACAGCAGGTCGCACGTCGGAAGCCTCTACTACAGCGCCCAGTCGCTTGGCCGTGGCAATGGCCTGCAACCCGGCAACACCGGCACCGAGCACCAGAACCCGAGCGGCTTTCACGGTGCCTGCAGCAGTCATCAGCATCGGCATGAAGCGCGGGTAGTGATGGGCTGCCAGCAGTACGGACTTGTAGCCGGCGATATTGGCCTGGGACGAAAGCACATCGAGGCTTTGCGCACGGGAGGTGCGCGGCGCCGCTTCCAGGGCGAAAGCGGTGATGCCGCGTTCGGCCAGCCTGGCGATGGTTTCGTTATTGAACGGGTTAAGCATCCCGATGACGATCGTGCCGCTCTTTATCAGAGCCAGTTCGCTGTCGTTGGGGGCTGTGACCTTGAGGATAAGCTCACCTGCGAAGGCTTCGCTTGCTCCACCGATGGTGGCGCCCGCCGCTTCATAGGCACTGTCTGGCACGCTGGCATGGATGCCCGCTCCGCTTTGCACAGTGATTCTATGGCCTTGGCTGATCAGCTTTTTGATGGTTTCCGGGGTGGCAGCAACCCGTGTTTCACCCGTTTGGGTTTCAAGAGGAACACCAATGTGCACGTCAAATCTCCTGCGTGATCTTTTTATCTTCATAAATAGGCCAGCGCACTACGGCTGGTGCATCTGGGGTGGCCGATCAGCATGCCCCCAGGCCTTGAAAGCCTTGGGGGCGGAGCATTCTGCAATTGAAGTCTGGGCGCTTCAACACATTCTGTAACGAGACTATAAATTAACTACAAGTCATCCTGTGACCTATTGTCGCAAGTGATGGCTGTAAGCCTTTATTTATAGGCCTATCAGGAGATTCCATCTGAAAATTGTGGAAAAGAGGAATTTTTCAGGGATTTGCCCGAAACGCTTCAAAAACAGCCAAAGACCCCGTAAATAAAGAGCATCAGTCAATTTTTGCGTCATGGTGAAAGATTGTCCTCAAGCGACAAAACCTTATATTTGTAGGTGTTTATAAGGCATCACTACTTTCTGGTTTCGGTGCTCAATCCCTTGCTGGTGGCAGCCTGTAGTCTTTTGCCTGATCGATCAGCCAATCCCGGAATGCGCGCAGAGACGCTGATTCGACTTTTCGCTCCGGAATCATCAAGTGATAGGCCTTGATGCTGGAGAGTGCATGGGTGTTGGCAATGACCAGTCGCTTTTCCTGTAACTCGCGTTGAATCAGAAAGGGAGGAATCAGGGCAATTCCCATCTCGTGCATGGCTGCCTGGGCAAGCATGGAGAATAGCTCGTACCGAGGGCCTGTCATGTCGCGAGGGATATTCAGGTGCTGCGCGTTGAACCACTGTCGCCAGGCGTAAGGCCGCGTGGTCTGTTGCAGCAGTGGCATCTCGGCGATTTGCCTGGTATCCAGGCTGTGCCGTCCTTGCATGAGAGCCGGGCTGCAGATCGGCATGGGGTTCTCGCTCATGAGGCGATGGGCCTCGGTGCCCGGCCAGTCGGCATCGCCAAAGTAGATTGCGGCGTCGAAATCCGTATCGGCAAACAGGAAGGGGCGAGTCCGGTTGGTGAGGTTGACCGTGACTTCAGGGTGGCGCTGCTGGAAATCCTTGAGCCGTGGCAGCAGCCATTGCGTGCCGAAGGTGGGCACGACCGCCAGTTCAATCACACTGGCGCCTTGCTGACCCATGATCGACAGCGTGTCGCGCTCCACCGCATCCAATTGCGCGGCAACGCGACGGCTATAGGAAAGGCCGGCTTCGGTCAGCTTCACGCCACGCCTGGAGCGTCGGAACAGTTCGATGCCCAGGAATTCTTCCAGGCTGCCGATCTGCCGGCAGATGGCGCTCTGGGTCAGCGACAGTTCGTGTGCCGCCTTGGTAAAGCTCTCGTGGCGAGCGGCGGACTCGAAGCTGACGAGTGCGGCTGTGCTGGGTATTTTTCGCCGCATGTACGCTGGCCTCACTCGTCGTTGATAGATCTGGCGTTTATACGAATCACGGAGTGAGAAATTAGCACAAGAGCTTGAGTAATCGTCGTTTGTCGCCTTGTGAAAGCGGGTCTAGGATCACTTCACAACATTTGCGAGCGACGCGAGGAGTGAGTCATGGGTGGTAAAGCAAGCTTCAACTGGATTGATCCGCTGCTGCTGGATCAACAGCTCACAGAAGAAGAGCGCATGGTGATGCGCAGTGCTGAACAGTTCGCCCAAAGCAAGCTCGCTCCCCGGGTGCTTGAAGCCTTTCGTCATGAGCAGACCGATCCTGCCATTTTTCGTGAAATGGGCGAGGTCGGCTTGCTGGGTGCGACCATTGCGGAAGAGTTCGGCGGCAGCGGCCTGAATTACGTGAGCTACGGACTGATTGCGCGGGAAGTGGAGCGCGTCGATTCGGGCTATCGCTCAATGATGAGTGTTCAGTCTTCTCTGGTGATGGTGCCGATCAATGAGTTCGGCACCCTGGCCCAGAAGCAGAAGTACCTGCCAAAACTGGCGTCCGGCGAGTGGATCGGCTGTTTCGGCCTCACCGAGCCTGATCACGGTTCCGATCCGGGTGCGATGATCACCCGGGCGCGCAAGGTCGAGGGTGGGTATCGCCTGAGCGGCAGCAAGATGTGGATCACCAATAGCCCTATCGCGGATGTGTTTGTGGTCTGGGGCAAGGATGACGAGGGCGACATTCGCGGCTTCGTCCTGGAGAAAGGCTGGGCCGGGCTGAGTGCTCCAGCGAT